>JBDOMX010000801.1:0-1602 GCA_039831615.1 Planctomycetaceae bacterium | reverse complement strand
AGCTGAGATCGAATCGATGCTCACCGACGACGCTTTGGCTGCCGCATACGCACAACACGGTTCGTACCGAGAGGCCGCGGACGCCTTGTCCGAGCAGACCGGACAGCCAATCTCAAAAGACAAAGTCTACCGGGCCGTTCAACGTCGCGGTGGTGTTCGGGCTGTGAAGTCCGACACCAACAGTCACTCCGTCCGTCGCACTGTCGCGTCGCAACGCCGCGACGGTAAAAAGAAAATCCCCAATCGTCCTGAAGCAATGGATTTCACATGACTTGCATCTACTGACACATCCGTGATTCGGGCGTCGCGGCACGCGCAAACCGCGACACCCCGGCTGCCGGTCGAAGGCCGATGAGGCGCACGACCCGGAAGTCATTCGTCGCGTATGTGTCAATTTTGCGGTGACGCACCGCAGCACAACGCTGTTCGCCCAATTGGGTGAACCTTTACCGGGAACTGTCTCCGGCCACGGAGGCCGTTGTGGGTGGTGCAAATTCTTCAAATCAACACCCAGGATGCTCGAACTGTGATTCGGCGGCGAACGCCCAGTCCGCGGCCGGAGAGAAACAGGCCTCGTGTTCACAGACACGGGAGGCGGTTCTTACCGATTACGCGAAGTCCCTGATCCGGTTCAAGGCCCGGCAATTGGCCCGGCGTACCGGATTCAGCCGCTCCGATCAGGACGATCTGGAGCAGGATCTGTGGTTGTCGCTGCTCGACAAGGCGAATCAGTTCGATCCGAAACGGGCATCCCTCGATACATTCATTGACCGTGTCGTGAACACGTCGATCCGCATGATCCTGCGGGAGCGGAATCGACAGAAGCGGGCCCATGGATTTCGGGCGGCATCACTCGGCGGAACGATTTCGCAAAAGGGTGGTCGGCCGGAACCTCTTGGCGCGACTCTCGGTGAAGCCGATCGATGTCGGCATACCGGACGTGTCCCCAATGACGACGTGGCTCGGAAAGAGAGCGACGACGCTGTCGATCATGCATTGGAGGTGATGCCCACGAACCTGCGCGACGTTTGCCGTCGTGTGATGGGCGGCTCGATCGCCTCGGCCGCCCGTGAACTTGGGACGTCTCGGCGGCAGATCCGCAATGCGCTGGCGGAATCGCGGCCCTGGCTGGAACGGGCCGGATTCGGTGACTCCTGATTCCGCCGGACATGTTGCCGCCCGACGGCATAGGTAACTCGCGTAGCCCACCGAACAACGCCCCTCCGGGAGCCAATCATGAATGACGACATCTTTCGCTTTGAGTTCGAACCGAGTGTTCCACTCACAGATCCGGAAATGTCGCTGCACCTCGCCCTGTTCGCGGTCGAGGGCGTGTTCGGTCGGGCCAACGTGCGTCTGGATGCGGAATATCAAATCGACGAAACCCAACACGCGATCGTCATCGACGGCACCACCGAAGTCGGAGCGTTAGTCGTTCGCGTCTTCACCGGGCTGTTGCTGCGTGAGTTCGGCGAGGACGCATTCCGAGTCGAACGGATCTCATCACCAACCCATCAACCCGAACCAGAACAGGAATTGTGTCCCCATGAAGTTGCTTGAACAGATTCACCGTGGCAAACAGCCGATGCCGCCGCGTTTGAT
>JBDOMX010000548.1:0-3471 GCA_039831615.1 Planctomycetaceae bacterium | reverse complement strand
TGACGACTGACTCAAGGCAGCACCGATTCAAAACCAGTGATCGCCCTCGTGTCCTGACGACATTTCAGTCACTGGCAACGTGAGTCAGTCAGCCACGGTTTCCACAAGTCGCTCGGCCAGACGCTGAAACTCAGCAACCGAGTGCGAAAATCGGTCAAGTTGTCCACTCCGCGGCGTGTGTTCCCGGACACGAAGACAGGCATCCAGTGTCGCCTGAACGAATGCCGGTGATACTGGCAGAAAACTCATTTCACATTCGTACGACAACAGTCGGCACAAGCGAACCGCCTGAGAGGCGTACGGGAGCGGCTTTCCGTCCCGCACGACCAGTGCGGCCGCTTTTCCAGTTTCCGATTGCAGCGAGTGCCGGACAGATTGACGATCGGCCGCACGCGTTGATGGCCTGTGGAGAATCATCCCGCCGAATGTCAACAGTACCATTCGTCGTCGCATTTCCTGTTTTCCTTTAAGCGCTCTGTGACGTCAGCACTGCACTCAGTCGTTGTCGTCAAGAGCAACCGGCATTGTAGACGGGTTGTTTTTGCCGTGTCCAGACCTTCGTTTTTCGTCGAACTCCGGGGATCAGTCGGGCAACACGCATCATCGCCCCTGCCTCAATGAGCAAGTGAGTCAAATTCGCATGAGCCGCTGACATGATTTGTCTCTTATTGTGCGATTCCGCCACATTTCATGGGGCAGGATCATTGAAATGAAACAGGTTTGGCGGCGAGGTTTCACGAGTGTGCCAGAAGTCTTACGGCCACGTCAAACATGTCGACAGTGATCCACTGCGGAATCACAAGGGCGCGCACAATCGCTGGAAACGATGACTGAAATTGCCGTCAGATTGGCACGGCAACTGCGTAATGAGTCCGAGGAAAGACTGGGGCATCGGGCGAGTCCGGTCTTTCAACTTTTGCCGGAGCGTCTCTCCTGTGTTGGGAGAGACGCTCTTTCTAATCCGCCGGGTGTGTTGGCTGAGATCTGCGGAACGCAACCACCGGCCCGCAGAAATTGCCAGTGAAATGTGACCTGATTTCCGCAGAATTTATTCCGAGCTCAGAATTCCCGGATCCTTCAAACTCGTCCTTGTTCGGATCGGAGAACAGAGCTAAGCTGCCGTGGCACGACGAAGATGGCGATTTGAATTCTCATCAATTGTTCTGCCGAATTGAAAATTGAAATACAACTGAATCAGACCTCTTCCAGACTGACTCATGCTGAAAAGAGTTGACCCTACAGTTTGAACCCTATAGGGAACCTGGACGTTCCCGGCTGACTGTTATGCCGACCATGTTCGGATCACATGACCCGGGCGGTGGGTGCCCACCTTTTTCTGACTTGGGTGTCAACCGGATTTCAGACTGTCAGTCTGGGTAGAGGTCTTTGTTTTTATGTCGCTCACTGGCCTCCCCGTCAACGACCGGGGAACTTGCTCTGTGAGTGCGACACGGCGCTCGATGACATCCGTTACGCGGCGTTTCGGCACCCGCCGTGAACTTGTCGCGCCGGACGGTGCCCCGCACAGTCGCCAGTCACGACGAAACATGGGCGATGCTTCCGTTGCGCCAACGTCCGGTTGACGCATGTTGTTTCCGGCGAGCCCCCCGCCGAACACTGGATTCACAACTCGACGGGCTGCGGACGCACCGCGTGGGGCCGCGCAAGATCGATGCCACCGACATCGCCGGCCACGTGATCGAACTGCAGGAACCGGATTCTGTCAGCCGGTGCCGGGTGCAATCTCACCGAAACAGCGGACCGACACGGTCCTCGGTGTCCTTTTTCGGGAAAAACCCGGATCCTGCTTGCAGCAATCCGGCAGTCCGATCAAGTTGGCCACCTTTGTGCTCAACAGTTTCACTCTCGGAATCATCGTGTCTATTGTCGTTCAGAAATTTGGGGGGACCAGCGTCTCCAGCGCCGATCGAATTCGTCGAGCTGCCGAACGAGCCGTCGCGACAAAACGAGCCGGACACCAGGTCGTCATGGTGGTCAGCGCACGGGGAAAGAAGACCGACGAACTTGTCGCGTTGGCAGCGGAAATCACAGATTCGCCTGGCCCACGTGAAATGGACATGCTGCTTGCCACGGGCGAGCAGGAATCGGCGGCCCTGATGGCCATGGCAGTGCACGAACTCGGGGAAGCCGCCATCAGTCTGACAGGTGCTCAGATCGGCGTCCTGACTGACGAATCGCATACCCGAGCACGAATCCTCCGAATTTCCACAGATCGGATGAAGGCAGCGTTGAATGCCGGACAGATCGTGATTGCCGCTGGTTTCCAGGGTGTTGATGCGAATTTCAATATCACCACTCTCGGTCGCGGCGGCAGCGACACCACCGCCACCGCCCTTGCGGCCGTTCTCAATGCCGAACGCTGCGACATCTACACCGATGTTGAAGGCGTATTCACCACTGACCCCCGTGTGGTGTCAGACGCCACACGTATCGAACAGGTATCCTGCGATGAAATGCTGGAACTGGCCAGCATGGGAGCCGGGGTCATGCACTCGCGTTCTGTCGAGTTCGCGCGGAAGTACGGAGTCCCGTTGCGGGTCAGTCCATCATATGCCGATCTCCCCGGGACCATGATTACAGCGGAAGTATCGGATTCCGGCCGCGTTGTCACAGGCGTTGCCTTCGTGCGAAATGAAGCAAGAGTGGGACTGACCGGCCTCCCGAATCGCCCAGGAGTGATGGATCAGCTGTTCTCACGACTGTCAGCGGCGAAGATTCCAGTCGACATGGTCATTCAAAACGTGGGACAGGCCGGCACCGCCGGCCTGTCCTTCACTGTTTCCGAAGAGGATCTTGATGCAGCCGTCGCTGTCGCACAGGCGGCCACCAGCGAATTCGGCGGCGCGTCCGTGACACAGGATAATGAGCTGTCCAAGGTGTCGGTGGTTGGACATGGGATGCAGACGCACACGGGTGTAGCTGCCCAGATGTTTCAGATTCTGGCCGACCGGAAAATCAACATTGAAATGGTGACAACCAGCGAGATCAAGATTTCGGTGCTGATCCATCGGGATGCATGCAATGCCGCGGTCCAGGCTGTTCATCAGGGTTTCGGACTGCATCAGGCCAACCCGGTCGCGCCCAGAATCGGGAGGACAACGTCAGGTCACCCCCATGCTGGCAAACGAATCACGCCTCACGACGAAGACATCGTGAGGCGGTTGAGCGGGATGGAGGATATTGTCGTCAGCGATGTTGTGGCTGACACGAATCAGGCTCGAGTCACCATGACCGGACTTCCCGACGGTCCGGGCACTGCAGCCGGCGTGTTCGCGGCCGTGGCAGATGGCGGTGTGCTGGTCGACATGATCATCCAAAATGCCAGCGATGCCGGCAGCGCCAGCATCTCATTCACCGTACCCGCCAGAGACGCCGATGCGGCCACGTCTCTGCTGCAGCAGTCGCTCAGCAGCACAAACACATCGAAGATTTCCTGCGAACCACGGGTCG
>JBDOMX010000347.1:0-15602 GCA_039831615.1 Planctomycetaceae bacterium | reverse complement strand
ACTGATCACCAGAAAATCCTACGGCTTCCGCACGCAGAATGCATACGAAACAGCCCTCTACCACAACCTTGCAGACCTACCCATGCCAAACTTTACCCACTGTTTCTTCTGAGGAGGCTTCTTCATGGGGCACGCACCAGCGGCGGTCGTCAAGTCAGACGTTGCCCCTCAGGATGTCACTGCAGTGGGCGAGGCGGCGGTGGTGTCCCGTTTTGGATTGCATCCAGCGTTTGGCCGGTTCTCCCCGGCCGAATAAGAATCTCTGAGCAAGTTCGAAGCCGAGTTCTCGACAGATCTGCGCTTCTTCTTCTGTTTCCACGCCTTCAGCCAGTGGAATGACTTTCGGGTCCTGCACAATTCGTATCAGCGAGGCAATCGCACTGCGTCGTGCTGCCGATGCAGTCGGCAGTCCCTGGACCAGCCGGACGTCAAACTTCAGGACATCGGGCGGAACTTCGATCAATTCCATCAGGCGGGCCTGTCCCGCACCGAAGTCGTCGTAGGCGAGGCCAATGTTCAGATCGGTGAGGATCGCGCGAAGTTCACGCAGAAACTCAATCGATGTGACACCGGATTCGTGAACTTCCAGGACGATTTCCTGAGCCGGGTACAGGTTTCTCAGTGTCTGTACGGACTCAAGCAGTTCAGGTCGTCCCAGTTCGGCGGGATGAGTGTTCAGATACAATTGATACCTGCGGTCGATATCGGTTGCCCCGCGGAGCCCTTCCAGCCGACAGACGCGACTGAGTTCTGCTTCGGACATCCGCTGCGCCGCGACGCGGAACATTTTTTCCGGGGTCTCCAAACCGACGAACTGACTACGTGAAAGAATTTCATAACCGATGTGTGTACCCTCGTGCAGATGCACAATGGGTTGATAGCACGGTTGCACACCCGGACGTGCCAGTAAAGTGGCAAACTGCACCTGGCCCAAAGCTTCACTCGCATTGTCCGCGCATTCTGTCGCCGACCCTGTCGGCATTGTACCGCGATGGACCACATACATCGCGTTCCCGAAATGCAGGATATCACCATCAATCAGATTCTCGACCGCATGAATCCGGCGGCCGCTGTCCTTTGCGCCGTATCATCCACTGTTGTCGGGGCACTCAATGCCCAGATGGCGGTGGGTGATTCCGGCGTCACGACGCCTGTATCATCGATGCTGTAATCATCGACGCGTATTTGATTGTGAAGGCAGTTTGTCACTGGTTTTCTCAAGATGGCAATGTTGTTTGCTACCCGGGATGACTTACTGATTCACCGTTGACAGTTCCGTTGGAGCGCCCTCTCCGGCCACAAACCGAACAGGCTCCGGGATTCCCGAGCTGCTGCTGCCAAGTTCGACTTTCCATGCCGTCTCCGAAGATGCCTTGGCGTGGTACAGACATTCGTCGGCAGCAGAGAACAGTTCGCGTGGGTCGGAAGACTCGAATCCGGTGTGCCGGACCGCAGCACCGATGGATACACTCACGGGAATGGGACGATCGTCGTGGACGAGGTCCATGTTTTTGATGCCCTGTTTGATGCGTTCCACGGGAATCGCGATGTTCCCCGCTGAACAACCCAGACACAAAGCCACGAATTCATCGCCGCCGAAACGAGCGACGACGTCATACGACCGCATCGAGGCCTCAAGTTCGTGACCCACTCCTCGAAGAACCGTATCGCCGGCCGGATGTCCCAGGGTGTCGTTAATTCTCTTAAACGAGTCCAGATCGACGACTACCACGCCAACCGACATCCCGGTCCGGGCGGCTCGACTCCATTCCTCGCACAGCCGGCGCTCGTACGCAAGACGATTGAGAAGCCCGGTCAACGGGTCCGAAAGTGCCACGGACAGCAGAGATTCCAGTCTTCGCCAGCTCAGGAAAATATCGCCCTCAAGGGACAGACCGAAGACGTGATCGCCCTCAGCGATGGCGACGCATGTCAATTTTTCGGTTGCTTTTACCGTGGGTATTTCGTCCTGATGGGTGAACGTGACGTTGAGCAGGGCTCCAACTGGCATCTGTCGCCATCGTCGGCGTTCGAAGCGATTGACGGTTTCCAGCCGCTCGCAGATCTGTGTAGCGGAAACGATCCCCGTGATCTTGCCACCGTCGTCGGTCACGAGCACGTAGTGTTGGTCACCCAATTGATGGACAACCTCACCCAGAGGGGTTTCTCGATGTATTGAAAGGACATCACTTTCCCCGCTGTCCATCGACAACTGCAGCAGGCCGGTGTGTTTTCTTAGGTGGTTCTGCGTAACCATCAGACGCATTCTTCCGTTGGGCATCGGTGCCGGTGGTTTTGAATTCAGTGAGTTCACGTATTCCTGGATGGGCACGCGATGCCACGGGCGCGATTGCTTTCACCCGATCCGATGCACAGCTTACCAGTTGAACCGTAGCTCATTCGCCCGTCCGAACCCGACTGATTTCCAATTCCCTGTGCTGGTGCGATTCCGATTGTCCGAATTGCAGTAAGTTGACCGTATGCGCCGGGAGAGTGACTGCAGTCAACAGGACGTTGACGCCGAGCGACGCGTTTCCGCGTGGCCTCAGATGGCAATCCAACCCCTGTCCATAATGCGTCAGCACGTGGCCGTTGCACTCTTTTGATGTGATGCGATTCCACTTCAGTTCAGTGTGGTCCGAATGAAGTCATTCTGTGTTGGAGGGTTTTGCTCGACTCATCCGGGTGGGCACGCAATAATACGCTCCCACCTCATATTCCACACAATCCCTGCGAACGAATCAGGCAATGATGGCGGCTGCCTTCTCATTCACTCGATCTCTCCTGCTGTGCACAACAGGATTTGTTGTTCCGGCAGTGATCCATGGTCAGGTGATACCACTGGTCGTTCCCGGCGCTGAAGCGGGCAGCGAGGGGGAAATGAAGCCCTACGCGGAGCCGATTGAACATACGGATGTCGTTGTCGACATGGTTCCTGTCCCCGGTGGTACATTCCTGATGGGTAGCTCTGAGTCCGATCAACAACGCAACAATGATGAAGGTCCGGTGCATTCGGTGACCATTGACCCATTCTGGATGGGCAAATACGAAGTTACCTGGGAGCAGTACGACATTTGGGGGGAAAGCCTGGACATTATTCGTCGCAGGATCTTTCGTCGGCAAATGACTCCACGTGATAATGTGGCCGACGCAGTCACGCGCCCAACTCCGCCTTACACGGACATGAGTTTCGGGATGGGGAAGCTCAGGCATCCGGCCATCTGTATGACACAACACGCGGCCCGCAAATACTGTGAATGGCTGAGTGCAAAAACCGGTCGTTATTATCGACTGCCCACAGAAGCTGAATGGGAGTATGCGTGTCGCGCCGGAACCACGACGGCCTGGTCCTTTGGCGATGATCTCTCTGATCTGGGCGCATATGCCTGGTACGAGGAGAATTCCGACTACAACTATCAGATCGTTGGTCAAAAGAAGCCGAATGCCTGGGGGCTGCATGACATGCATGGAAACGTCTCGGAGTGGGTCCTGGATCAATATCACGCTGATACCTACAGCAATCGCGCAGGTTCAGTGAACGCGAATCCCCTGGTCATTCCCGCGGCCCTTTATCCTCGCGTCGTTCGAGGTGGTCATTATGAAGACTCACCTGCGATGCTGCGCAGCGCCGCGCGTGTCGCGTCCAGCCCGGAGTGGAAAGATCAGGACCCTCAATTCCCTCGCAGCATCTGGTACCATACCGATGCGCTGGGGGTCGGTTTGAGAGTTGTTCGACCGTTGCACGTGCCGACGCCGGAAGAACGCACCAGGAACTGGGACAAGACTGAACCGGTCCAGCTCGACCCGGAAGAGTAACGCCGTTGTAATGAGATATTCTTCTTTCCGTATGTTCTCCTATCGACAACAGAAAAGTGACACCATGGTTTCCTCCCCTTCTTCTCGCCGTTCATTTCTTGGAACGAGCGGCACTCTGGCCGCTGCTGCAGCGACACTGCATGCCACGGCCGCGGGGGCTTTCGCCGGTGAAGACAATGAAATTCGAGTGGCACTCGTCGGATGCGGCGGCCGTGGAACCGGAGCCGCCAGCCAGGCACTCAGTGTGCCGGATCAGGGACCGCTTAAACTGGTCGCAATGGCTGATGTGTTTGAACGTCGTATGAACACGAGTCGAGGAGGTTTGGCGCAGAAATTTGAAGCGGACGGCAGGATGGATGTTCCGGAGGAACGGCAGTTCATTGGATTCGAAGCCTACAAACAGGCGATGGATTGTCTGCGGCCGGGTGATGTCGTGATCCTCACGACGCCGCCCGCCTTCCGCTGGGTTCAGTACACGTACGCCATTGAAAAAGGGCTCAACGTCTTCATGGAGAAACCTGTCTCCGTTGACGGTCCCACCAGCCGTCGCATGCTGGAACTCAACAAAGCGGCGGTAGCAAAGAATCTCAAGGTGGGCGTTGGTCTGATGTGTCGTCACTGCGACGCACGACGTGAACTGTTTGACCGGATTCAGAACGGCGAGATCGGGGATCTGAGTATGCTGCGGGCAAACCGTCTGGCCGGTCCCACGGCCACCGCCGCCGTCCCGCCAATGCCGGAAGGAATCAGTCCGCTGCACTACCAGATTTCACAATTTCACGGTTTTTTGTGGTTAAGCGGTGGCGCCGTGAGCGATTTTCTGATCCACAACATCGACGAAGGCTGCTGGATGAAGGACGACTGGCCAGTTCACGCGGTGGCCACCGGGGGACGCCACTATCGAGGTGATATGATCGATCAAAATTTTGACAGCTACGCGATCGAGTACACTTTTGCAGACGGGACGAAGTTGTTTGTCGGTGGACGTACTGTGCCGGGTTGCCACAGCGATTTCGCGACCTACGCGCATGGATCCAAAGGGCTCGCAGTCGTTTCAACGGCGGGACATCTCCCGGCGAAATCACGGATCTACAAAGGCCACAATGCGGACAGGGACTCACTCGTATGGGCGTATCCGCAGCCTGAAAAGAATCCGTACCAGCTGGAATGGAACCATCTGATTGACGCCATTCGCCACGACACACCGTACAACGAGGTCGAACGCGGAACCATGGCCAGCCTGACGGCATCGTTGGGTCGTATGGCGGCTCATACCGGCCAGAAGATCACGCGGGATCAGATTCTCAATGGCGATCACGAATTCGCACCGGATGTGGACAAGCTGACCCTTGATGGCGATGCGCCAATCATGCCAAATGAAGATGGCAGGTATCCGATTCCGTATCCGGGCATCATTAAGAATCGCGAATACGCCTGACCGTCACCAACAACGTTCCCGCGAGGGCAGCGATTTGTGAATTCAGAGAGCGACAGCAACATTTCGCGTCATCCGGTCTTTTCGTCCGACAGCGACTTGCTCAACGACTGCCAAATACGTCGATTTCGCCATACGGGGCCTGGTGGGCAGCATCGAAACAAGGTCGAAACGGCGATCGAGTTGGTTCATCGGCCGACGGGAGTTTCCGGTACGGCGACGGAACGGCGCAGTCAGCATGAAAACCAGCGGGTTGCGATCCGCCGATTGCGAATTCGCCTTGCCGTCGAAGTGAGAACGGTCTCGTCGTCCGAAGTTCATCCGTCTGAATTGTGGACCTCACGTTGTCGTGGTCAGAAGATACAGTGCAGTGAACGGCACGCCGACTTTCCTGTCATGCTCACAGAGAGCATGAACGCCATTCATGCGAAAGACTATGACGTCAGGTGTGCCGCTGCCGCGCTGGGATGCTCGACATCGCAGCTGGTCCGATTCGTGGCACGGGTCCCGGACGCTCTGGTGCGTGTCAATGGTCAGCGCAATGCCCGTGGTTTGCGGACTCTGAAGAGCTGATTTCCGGCTACACGACGCTCAGCACCGGCAGATGAATGGCGTCCGATTCCTTTCGGCGAGGTCGCGCTGGCAGAACGGCGTGAGCGTACTCCCACATCTGTTCGGATGTTTCGAACAGTTGCTCGTGCGTCGCGTCCTCGTCAAATTCGCATTCATCAGTGGTATAGTCGCGACAGATTTGAGGCCGGGTTTCATAGGCCCCACAGAAATTGTTCGGCAGCAGGTGTTTGCAGTCGGCATGCACCATCAGATACCAGCTGCCATCATCGACGAACACGGACACACTGCCGTGCATCATGTACCAGCGGATGTGGTCAAAGTCTTCCCAGTCAGTGGGTTTGTCCATAGGCAGGGCAAAGTACCGACAGCATTTTGCGGTGCAGTGTTCACAGAGTACCTCGCCGGGTTTGAGATCTGATCGTTTGAATTGTTGTTTCATTGGTCCGTTGTCGATGTCGGGGATCCATGACGTGCTGTCCGCATGGTGCAAAACCCGGATGTTTCGTATGGCAGTTTCCGGCAGATGTTTCTTCATGAAGCACCCGCAGTCTGTGAGTGTAATGGGAGACCTGGGGTGGCTGCCAACGACGTTGCACAATTCTGCACTGAGTTGGTAAATTGCAAACAAATCTGCACGATTCTTCGATCCTTGCATCACAACCAGTGATCTGCCATCGTTGCGATCCAGTCGTGCTTTCCTGAACCGAATGGGACGATACCAGTCCAGTGAGACCATGATTCAGTAATGGTGTGTGCCACGAAAATCGTCGATGCGCGCGTGACCGTGGAAACACCGGAAGGGGTCGACTTTCAGTACGTCGTCGCCGGTCCTGGAAAACGAGGGACCGCCTATGCCTTCGATTTCCTGTTGAGAGCGGGCATGGTGGCCGTTGCAGGTCTGTTCGGATTTCTATTGGGGTTTACACTGGGCATTCCCACCGGCAGCACTCTCGCAATGCTGCTGGTGGCGTGGTTCGGCACAACCTGGTTGTACGGAGCCCTCTTCGAGTCATTGATGCGTGGCCAGACGCCCGGCAAGCGGATGATGCGGCTGCGGGTCCTGAGGACCAACGGCACGCCTGTTGGGTGGTTTGAAGCCTTTGGACGAAATCTTCTGTTGGGAGCCGATGGATGGATTCTGATCGGTCTGAATCCGGTGCTCGGTTTTCGACTGAATACTGTCGCTCTGATCAGCATGTGTACAACTTCTCGTATGCAGAGGCTGGGAGATATCCTGTTCGATACCATGGTGGTGGATGAGACACGTGAGTACGTTCGGCGACCGGCTGGGCTGACAGCCAGCGTTGACGTGATTCCGCGGGAAGAATGTTCCGGGCGGTACCACGTGCCGGAACGCTCTCTGGCGGTCATCGAGCGATTGTTTGAGGGGGACCGCGACATTGCGGCGCTGCGTCGTGAAGAGATCGCGCGCCCGCTGGCCAATGCTCTGCGGACACGAATTGGCTGGGAGGAACCTGCGCCGGATCCGTTCAATCCGCACCCGGTGATGGAACAGATGCCTCATCGCCACACGCAGTTCCTGCGTCGTCTGCTAAAGACGTTCGCCGAGGAGCCGACCGCGAACAGCCCTGCAGCAGACAGGACATCGTCGGATGACGGAGATCGATCTCCAGCGCACAGAGGATTCACGCTCGGTTCTCCCCCGGATGCCGCTGCAGCTGATACGATCTCGATCCCCGGGCGTCTGCAGGAGTCGCCCTGATGAATCGAGACCGTTTCATCAGGCAGCGCCGGGACGACTGGCAGCAACTGGAGAGTGTGCTGGCGCGTTTGCGCGATCTTCGCGCCGGCAGATGGCTGGGGACAGACATTGAAATGCTTGCCCGGCTTTATCGTTCTGTATGTTGTGATTTGTCGCTGGTGCAGTCCCGCGAATGGGGCCGTCGTCTCGAAGTCTATCTGAACGATCTCGTTGCGCAGGGGCACGGCTGTCTCTACCGATCTCCACCCGGCTCACTTCGTACGCTCCTGGAATTCGTGGCGTACGACTTCCCCCGATTACTGAGGGGGCACTGGAAGTGTCTTGTCGCTGCGCTGATGCTGTTTGCGATTCCATTGATCACTGCCGGTGTGATCGCGGCCATCGATCCGGTGTTCGCTGAACGGCTGGTTGATCAGCAGCAGCTGGAGCATGCCAGACTGATGTATTCGAATCAGCACTACCGTCATTTCGATGAGACATACGCTGATGATCGTTCACGGATGACGGGCTACTATATTCAGAATAACGTGGGCATCGCGTTTCGTACATTTGCACTGGGAATTCTGGCGGGAGTCGGCACCGTATGCAGTCTGTTGTTCAACGGACTAACGCTTGGCGCCGTGATGGGCTATCTGGTTCACGCTGGTTTGGCTGACAACTTTTTCAGTTTTGCGATTTCACATGGATCGTTCGAACTGACAGCGATTGTGGTTGCAGGTGCGGCCGGATTGCTTTTGGGCTGGGGCATGATTCACCCTGGGCAGCGAAGTCGGCTGGATTCCCTGCGTCATCACGGCAGCGAAGCGGTGCGCCTGGCATTCGGTGCCGGAGTGATGCTGTTAATCGCCGCCGGGATTGAAGCCTGGTTTTCTCCGTTGCCGACTCCGCACATTGTTAAGTATGTGGTGGGGCTGCTGTTGTGGGTACTTGTCGCTGTTTGGCTGGGGTTTGGCGGCCGGGAGATCCAGGGCGATGAGAATTGAAGACTGTATCGTCAGAGTGGAACGCAGGACCGGAGGCGGGTGCCTTGATCTGGCGATTGTGTTTACTCAGCAGTTCATCAGGCCGATTCTAAGGTTGCTGCTGACGTTCGCCGTGCCATGTGGACTGCTCACCTGGTGGATCAGCGAGGGCCGTACTGATCTGTTGATCCCTGGTGCAACAGTATTTGCATGTTTTGCGTCTCTGATGAGTGCGGCTCTCGTCGCAACTGTGGGGCCTCAGGTCTTTGGCGTTCCCCTGTCAACGGCCGCCGGGGTGAAGGCTCTGCGACAGCGACTGTTTCCGTTCCTGATATTGACGGCCCTGGTGCGACTTTCTCAATTTGTGCTTTCGTTTTGCCTGCTGGTCCCGGCCATCTTGCCGACAGCGATACTGGGGCATCTGAATGAAGTGCTCTTTCTTGAGAATACACCGACGAAGAACGTCGGTCGTCGTTTGATCCATCTGATTCGAGGCAGTGGCTTCAGTCGGAATCTCAGCCGGCTGGCCGGGTTGATGACCTTCTGGGCAATCTGTTCAGCCGGATTGTTTGTGCTGATCGATCAGTTGGCGGCCTGGTTGTTTAATATTCAGATCTTTCAGGGAACGATGATCGACGGTGAAGACTGGTTTGAAGCGTTTGCGGCATCCATCGTCGACGATCGAGCCGTCATTGTGCTGCTGCAGGCTGCCGCCTGGATCCCGTTCCCCATCGTACGACTGGCCTGGTTCTTCTGTTATCTTGACCAGCGGATCCGCAATGAGTGCTGGGACCTCGACCTGCAGTTTCGGGCCGAAGCGACTCGCCTGAAGGAGCTGCCAGTATGACTGTTCGGGCAGTTCTGATCGTGGGCGTGACCGTGTGGGTCAACAGCAACGTTGCCGGCAGTGTGCTCCGGGCGCACGTGCCGTCGCCTGATCAGGCCGGTCAGGTGCCTGTCGACGCGATTCATCAATCCGCCAGACGAGTGATGGAACATAGTGATTTTCGATCAGTCCGTCGCCGCGTTCTGGAACAGGTTCCAGTACAGGATCTTGACCGCGGGTTTCTTAAAGGTCTCATGAATTCAATTGGAAACGGGCTTTCCGATTTCCTCTCGTGGCTGGTGCCGCCTTCCCGTCCCGTCAGACCAGCGGTCAATCCACAGCCTCGCAGATCTTCGCCGCCCAGCCGGGTGGCCTGGGATGGAATCGACGTTGTCCGTGTGGCAACCGTCATGATGGTGGTTGCGGTTTCCGGAGTGTTGATCTGGCTGGTGGCGCGAGTGATCAGACTTCATCAGCAGGATCCGGACCGCGGCGCCATTCCGACGATCAACGATTCAGGTCTTGAGTTGTCAGCGCCGCCGGGCGAAGTTTCTGCGAGTACCTATGAGTCGCGAGCTCTGCAGTTCGCTCATCAGGGAAAATTCTCCGCTGGTATTCGAGAGCTCCTGCTGGGCAGCATGAGTTGGATTGAACGTGCCGGCCTGATCCGGTTTCGCAAAGGTCTGACCAACCGAGACTATCTGCGCGCGGTGTGGACCGAGAAGGATCGACGATCTGCCTACCTGGTGACCGGAACGGAGTTTGAACTGGTCTTCTTTGGTCGTCGAACCGCCACATCGGAGATGTTTGAGCGTTGTTTGGCTGCGTTTCAGGGAGCGTTTCATGAAGATGCCGAGACTGCGCGTCACCAAAGCTGATTTCGGCTGGTTGATGCTGGCTGCTCTGACCGTGGTGCTCCAGTTCTGGTGGCTGCCGGGTGATGGCGGCAATGCGGCCGACTCGTTCAGCAGCACGATGGAAGGGAGTCGTGGCCTGTTCGAGACGCTGTCGGTGCTGGCCGATGACGGATTTTTACCACCGGTGCGCCGTGAAGCGAGTCGGCTCGTACCGGAAACGGCATGCACACTTCTGCTGTTGGCCCCTGACCGCTACCCGGACGACCACGAACAGGAGCAGCTCCGCGAGTTTGTGCAGAATGGAGGAAGCGTCGTTTTCGCTGCGAACTGGATATTCCCAAACCGCGAGCAACCGGAGTTTCGTTCGAGGTCCTTCAGGTTTCAGCTGCGCTATGGCGCTCCTGATACTCACGGATTCAGTCGGACTCCGGTCGCGCCGGCTGGTGGAATCCCGGTTTCCGCCCCGTCTACGGAGCCTGGGCAGGATCCTTTAGAGGAAGACTCTCCACTGCTCGCGGAATCTCCGGAGGCGGAAGAAGCCGCTGCTGAGTCATCACCCATCGGTGGATTGACACCGGCTGTCCCTCAAGCATTCGAATTGTCTGAGGTTCAAACAAGAAGCTCGCTGGTGGACGGCTCCCTCCCGTGGACGTCGCAGGCAGTCGTGATCGACTTTCCTCGAGACGCCGAGAAGCTCGTCATCGATTCTCTGGGGCGCACTCAGGCAGCGGCGTGGCGCGTGGGACAGGGAACTTTTGTTGTCTGTGCAACAGCGGATCCGTTTTCGAATCGGTCCATGTTGTTTGCCCGTCAGGCGGCGTTTGCGGTCCGACTGGTGGAATATGCCGGCGCTCGCACGAAAGGCTCGACCGGCCTGCAGGAGATCGTTGTCTCCGAGTATCTCAATGGAGCCGGATCCTATCACGGTGCATCGGTCATGGTGAGTCCGTTGCTGCGAGCCGGCACGCTGCAGTTGGTTCTCGTCGCGCTGCTGCTGGCCTGGGCCGGATTTCATCGATTTGGACCCCCTTTGCGTGAAAGGCAGAACCGGAGACGGAGTCTGACAGAAAGCGCCGAAGCGGTCGGCAATCTGCAGTACATGGCAAATGACGGTCGGACAAGCGTGCAGCAGTATCTCGAATGGTTTTCCGGCGAAGTCCGTCGTCGCTACGGCCACTCCCAACTGCTCGAGGATCCCGAGCAGCTGGCAAAAAAATTCGGGCTGGATCAGGAGCAGGTCGCGCAGGCACTGGCGGATGTCAGGCTGAGCCACGGCCGGAAGTCGGTTGCTCCAGCCGAAGCAGCAGCAGCCATTCGTCGATTGGCCCGGATTCACCAGAAAGTATTTTCATCCGTTTCTCCGCCAGCGTCAGATTTCTGATCGTATGTTCGCGACGTCATGTGTTGTGACTTCACATGCATGAGTCCATCTGAAAGTTACCAATGAACGTCGTTGATATCGCAGGATCGTACGAGCAAACGCTGGAGCAGATCAGCAAAGTGCTCGTCGGACAGCAGGAGCTGATCGAAGGTGTCCTGGTTGCACTCTTCTCAGAAGGCAGCGTGCTGATTGAAGGCCCGCCCGGGCTCGGCAAGACCTTGTTGGTCAACGTTCTCGCGCATACCGTCCATTGCAGCTTTCGACGGGTTCAGTTTACACCGGACCTGATGCCGTCCGACCTCACAGGCCACAGTGTGTACGACATGAAGGAACAGTCGTTCCACTTCAACCGAGGACCGGTGTTCACCAATATCCTGCTCGCCGATGAAATCAATCGGTCTCCTCCCAAAACCCAGGCATCGCTGCTGGAAGCGATGCAGGAACGTCAGGTGACGGTTGACGGGACAACTCATGTTCTGGATAGGCCGTTTCTGGTCGTGGCCACACAGAATCCAATTGAACACGAAGGGACCTACCCGCTTCCCGAAGCTCAGGTGGATCGTTTTATGTTCAAGTTGATCGTCGATTATCCTTCAATCAGTGACGAAGTGGACATATTGAGGCACTACGCGGAGGGACGGGATCCGCGGCAGCTGCACGAATACGACATTGAAGCGGTGCTGAACGCTGAAATGATTCTGGCGATTCAGCAGGCAGCTCGGTCCGTGATTGTCGAAGACAAACTGCTGCACTACATCGTGGATCTGCTGGCGGTTGCTCGAGACTGGTCCTCGGTGATGGTGGGACCGAGTCCCCGGGCCGGAATCAATCTGTTGCTGGCGGCCCGTACTTTGGCGGCCTGCCGCGGACGTGACTTTGTGACACCTGACGATATCAAGGAACTGACGCCCTGGGTTTTACGTCACCGGCTCCGACTGCGTCCGGAAGCCGAGATTGAGGGGGCCACGCCGGATGAAACGATTCGACAAATCATGGACAGCGTGAAAGCTCCCCGCTCATGATACCTTCAAGGTTGCTGATCGTGCTCAGCGTGATCCTCGTCATTCCGCTGATGCTCGGCGGGTTGAATCGGACGATGGGGGATACGGCGCTCTTGCTGAATCTGCTGGTGGTGATCGCCGCGGGCGTGGATCTGCTGGTGAGTCCTGCACCTCGGCAGGTCGAGGTAGAACGTGATGTTTCTGAAGTTCTGAGTGTGGGGATGTCCAACCCGGCCAGCCTGCAGCTGCGGAATCATTCCGCCATGACACTGCCTGTTTCAGTTCACGACGACGCGGGCGAAATGTGTGACGTCGAGAATATGCCTCAGACCGTGACCATTGCCCCGAATGGCAGCGAGACTGTTCACTATCACATTCGTCCGCTGCGACGAGGCGCCTCGTCGCTGCTTTCTGTCAGCCTCCGATTTCCCACCGTCTTCAGGCTCTGGACGAGACATGAAACACGCGCCGTTGAACTGCCGGTCCGGATCTATCCCGATATTCGTGCCGTGTATCGGTATGAACTGATGGCACGTCGTAACCGGCTGTCAGAAATTGGAGTGAGAATCGCGCGGATGCCCGGGCAGGGTCGCGAATTTGAACGCCTGAGAGACTATCGTTACGGCGATGAGATCCGGCATATCGACTGGAAAGCGTCGGCGCGCCAGCAGCAGCTGATCACACGGGAATTCAATGTTGAACGTAACCAGAGTCTTGTGCTCATGGTCGATTGTGGGCGATTTATGCGCACGGAATCGGGTGGCATTTCCTATCTCGATCAGGCGTTGAATTCGGCGATCATGCTCAGCTACATCGCACTGGGACAGGGTGACAACGTGTCGCTGATGGTGTTCTCCAATCAGATCGAATGTTTCATTCGTCCTGTCCGGGGGAAGCCTGGGATTCAGACGATCCTCAAATCCACCTACGATATCCAGCCGTCTGACAAAGCGGCGGACTACAACATGGCGTTGGAGTATCTGGCGACCGTTCAGCGCAAACGAGCTCTGGTTGTGCTGATTACCTATGTTTCGGATGAAGTCCAGCTGCAGAGAATTGGAGAAAGCCTGCGAGTTCGTTCATTGCCCTACCTTCCCGTCTGCGTCCTGCTTCAGGATGTGGATTTGCAGAACATGGCGGAGCGTGTGCCATCTTCATATCTGGAGGCCTGCCATACAGCGGCGGCGGCCAACATTCTTAATGGCCAGGCTCAGCAGGTCGCTGCATTACAGGACAGCGGAGTGATGATCGTGAGTACTCCTCCGCAGGCACTCACCGAGCGACTGATCAATGAATACCTGATCATCAAAGCACGCAATCAAATGTAGCCGGACGGCAATGCGAAACCGACAATTGCCCATTGATCGATCGACGGATCGTCACATACGGTCATGTGATGTGTGAACGTGGAGTGCTGAAGATTCGTATCTGGCAAACACGACGTTGGCGTTGCGGATTCATATTGGTCCTCGCAGGAATCTTTCTGCCGTTTGCTTACAGCCGGATTGCGAGTCCGTGGCGAAGTGTGGCGGTGCACTCGATTCCTGACCGCACGGAAGCCGATCCGCTGACCGACGAATTGCGCGTCGCGTGCTACAACATCGCCCACGGCCGCGGCCTTGCCGAGTCGAACTGGGATGGCGGTGACGCTGTGGTACGACGTACTCGGCTGGACAACATTTCAGATCTCCTGCGTGAGATCGATGCTGACATCGTCGTTTTGAATGAGGTGGATTTCGACGCGAGTTGGAGCAATTCGACGAATCAGGCACAGTATCTGGCGGAAAAGGCCGGCTATTCGTACTGGGTTGAGCAGCGAAACGTGGACTTTCGGATTCTCTTCCGGACCTGGCGATTCGGAAACGCAGTGCTGTTGAAGTACCCGGTGAAAGCTGCACAGCTTGTCGAGTTGCCGGGCTATTCTGCCTGGGAAACGGTCATGGCAGGAAAAAAGCAGGGCATTGTTTGTGACATGGCGATCGGCGATCGCGTGGTCCGAGTTTTGGGAACTCACCTGTCGCATCGAAGTGAATCTGTGCGAGTCAAATCAGCGAGGGTCATCACAGAAATCGCAGCGGCGAGTGACGTACCGATCATCGTGGCAGGTGATTTGAACTCAGCGCCGCCCGGCTTTCCGGAATCCGACAGCGATCGGAGTGGCAACAATGCGATCCAAATCCTTGACCGTTCGGTGGACTTTCAACGGACACCTATGGATGTGCCGGTGACCAGCCAGGCGCTGACGTATCATTCGGTCGAAGCAACGCAGGTGATCGATTGGATTCTGATTCCCCGCGACTGGCGGTACATCGAATACGTCGTTGACCCTTCCCAACTCTCCGATCATCGCCCGGTCTACACTGACGTGGCGCTGCAGTAAACAGTCTGTCCGGAGGCCACGGGCCGCAGGTGCGGCGACCACTTCGACAGCCTGTTATTCGGTTCGACGACCCGGGACTGATCATCGGCGTCGCTTCGCATTCTTTTGAATGCGGTCCTGATAGTTCCGGAGACGTTCACGCAGGTGTGGAGGCGGCGGACGACGGCGAGTGGCGGTATCCTGTTGCTCCCGGTCCGTGTCACTCGTGCCGCTGCGCGCCGAGCCTTTTGATGAAAGATCAAGGCTCTCCAGGAGTGCCTCTGTCCGACGCTTTTGCAGGATTTCGGCAGTGGTCGCGTCTTCCGTTGATTTCAGCTGCTGCAGCTGATTCTGCATTCGTTCGACGAATTCACTGAGCCGTTCCGGTGTCCAGCCAAGTTCCCGGAGCAATTCTTCGTCGACTTCTCCTCGACCAAGATCCCGCTCCAGACGTTTGAGTGCGAGATCCGTGGCTCGTGCCGTATCTTCGACGTTGGGATTCTCCCCCAATGTCTGCTGCACTGAGCCTCCCGGTCCCGGTCCTTGTCCCGCACCAGGTCCTTCGCCCTGTCCTTCACCCTGTCCTTCACCCTGTCCTTCACCCTGTCCTTCACCCTGTCCTTCACCCTGTCCTTCGCCCTGTCCTTTGCCCTGTCCTTCGCCCTGTCC
>JBDOMX010000620.1:0-3492 GCA_039831615.1 Planctomycetaceae bacterium | reverse complement strand
GACGTTCGCGTTCCCGGCAGATGGATTTCCAGACAGCTGCATCAGCAGATTCAAGTGTGGACATCGTTCAATTCAGTAAATTCAGTGGGAGGAGTTTGAGCGTGTAAGGGAGCCGGTTTCCCAGTCGTGCTGCCGGTATTCTTGCCCCGAATCCGGAATCTTCATCTCTTATAACACCAGGAAGGTCGAATGCTACCGAACGATAAATCGCCGCGGTATCTTGTCATCATATCTTTCTGCCTCGCCGAAGAGCTTAATGTGTCAGATCGCCCTGCTCATCTTCAGAGTTCTTTGCCGCTGTCCGGCGAATGCGTTGCGTTCACGGGCACACTGGCATCGATGACACACCGCGACGCCGGCAGAATGACAGAACGCTGCGGTGGACGACATGTCCAGTCAGTGTCGCGCGTCGTGTCCATGCTGGTGGTCGGAGAAGAAGGCTGGCCACTCGAAGAAGATGGTCAGGCATCTCAGAAGCTGCTCAAGTCCAGCAACCTGATTGCTGACGGCGCAGAACTCCGCATCCTGTCAGAATCCGACTGGTTGCATCTGTTAGGACTCATCGAGCAACGCGATGAAATTCATCGCGCTTACACGCCCGCTATGCTCAGTCGGCTGCTGTCGGTTCCGGTAAGCCTCATTCGCCGCTGGGCGAGGATCGGTTTGATTCGACCGGTTCGGCGTGTTTGCCGATTGCCATACTTTGAGTATCGGGAAGTCTCAAGCGCCCAGCGTCTGGCCACCCTGCTGGACGAGGGAGTGAGTCCTCAAGTACTGGAATCCAGCCTGGCCCAGCTCAGTCAGACACTGACCGGAACTGATCGATCACTGGCACAGTTGAACCTGTTGGTGCAGGATGACAAGGTTTTGTTCCGCGACCAGCATGGGGTGGTGAATCCTCGTACCGGCCAGCGTTTGCTCGACTTTGACGTTCAACCACCGATCGCGGTGTATGACCCAGCGGCCCCTGATCATCCCACGGTCCAGGAAACATCAACTGACGAAGAACCGCCCGCAGTCACGATTTCGTTTGCCGAAGCGAGTTTGAGACTTGAAGACCGGGACATGAAGGAATGGACGGCTGACGAATGGTTTCAGGAAGGCTGCCGCCTGGCCGAAGAATCATCATATGATTCCGCAATCAATGCATTTCGCAACAGTCTGAGTCTGCTGGCTGCCGACTGGTCACCGCCTGCCGCTGCACAACGACCCGCGGCAGAACAAGGCATTCCGGATCCTGCCGATGTGAACTTTCATCTGGCGGATGTGTTGTATCGGGCAGGATGCTCCGAAGCGGCCGTGGAGCGTTATCATTGTGCGATCGAATTCGCTCCGGATTTCATTGAAGCGTGGACCCAGCTGGGGTGCCTGCTCTTTGAGGCTGGCCGGAATGACGTTGCCGAGGACGCATTCCAGACAGCGATTGCAATCCACGGCGCCAATCCGGACGCTCTCCTCCACTACGCTCAATTACTGGATGCAACTTCTCGAGTCGAAGAAGCATTGGAATATTGGCGCGAGTATCTGATGCACGACTCTCGCGGCCCCTGGGCCGACCACGCTCGCGAACGGCTGCAGCACGTCGAGCCTGTGACGACATAACGCGCCTCGGAGTGGGCGAGGATCTCCCAGGCTGATGCCGAAGTTCCGTGTCAGTACCGTCCTGCCCTTCGTTCTCGTGACGGCAAAACCTCCAGACACGTGGTCCACCAGCCGGTCACGACTGTATCGACGAACTCCTCGGGCAGCGATTCTTTTCGCATTTCAGCAGCCAGACGCCGGTAGTCATATTCGATCTGAACGAAGTCGACACTGTTTGGCGCCACGGTGCCTGGATCACAATGCACGCCGGAATACGGCACTGCGTCAGGACCGGTGCACAGAATCGCTGACCAAACACAGGTTTGACCGGCGTTTTCAGGCCGACCGAGCACTCCGACGTTCACGTATCGTCGTCCATCCGTTAACTCGCGTTCCCAGTGAATTCCGGAATGTGTCCCCATGATGACATCCGCGTCGTATTCCGCGCAGAGACGATCGAGAAACGCAGTGCTGGTTGTCGATTTCCACAGGAATTCGTTCGTCCTGCGCGGGCTTCCGTGACACAGGAGCACATTCAGACCGTCAACGTTCAGACGCACTTCCTTCGGCAGGTCGCGCAGCCACGCTTTGTGGTCGTCACTGGTATTCTTCAGCGTGTAGTCGTAGCTGATTTGTGCGAAATGGTTGTCACGAGGATCGGTGTAACCGCACTGACAGTTATCGAGCTCGTTACCGATGCTGTCATCATAATTGCCCTGCACACAGGCAACCCCATGATCGCGCAGCAGCGGAAACACGCGATCCGGATAAGGACCGAACGCACCGAGATCACCGAGGCAATACATCGCATCCACGCCGCGCGCCTCGGCGTCTTTGATTGCTGCTTCCAATGCCAGATGGTTGCTGTACAGACCACCAAAGAGTGCGAGCTTCATCACCTGGCCTGCGGCTCATGGGTACGCAGCGTGGTGTTGCTGCAGATCGCGCCGTACTGATAGCACGTGTAACACGCGCCGTGCTGCATCACGAAAGAGTCCAGAGATTCGCTCAAACTCTCCGCCATCCGAGCGTCAGGGGACTCTATCAGAATCGGACACACATAGATGCCGCGACTGGTTACCACTCGACTGTGGTGGCATAACAACTGATCCCGATCGAAGTCGCGCATCATTGCGTGAGTGATACGCTCAGTCTCCTGATAACCTTCCGTACGAGTTTCCTCCGCGCCGACTTTCAGGCGCGGGAGAATCTTTAGTCGAGGTCGGCTGCAGCCGTGGTCCTTGAGTACTGATCGGAATTCTTCAAGCAGATGAAGACTCTCCGAGTCATCCCAGGTTTGAGTCATCGTGACAATCGGCAGGAATCCGGCTTCACAAAGCAGAGTGACGCCGTGAATCGCCTGAGCAAATGTGCCCTCTCCACGAACCGGATCATTGACTTCCGGCGAAGGTCCGTCGATGGACACGCGAAATTCGAGGCTGTACGGACTGGCCTGTTCGGCAGTGTGGAGTTCCTCCAGCCATTCGGGTTTCAGTATAGTGGCGTTGGTGAGTATCGTGGCCGGTCCGAATTCCAGCGTCCGCTTGACCATCCGACGCAATGCTTTATTGAGAAACGGCTCACCGCCGGTGAAGTAATACTCTCGGACACCATACTGGACAGATTCCAGGAGTGCCTTTTCGACATCTTCAAACGACAGGAATTCAAAGCTGTGATTTTGAGGACTGCAGCTGATGAAGCAGTGCTCGCACGTCAGATTGCAAACAGTACCGGCAACCTGAAACCACAACTCATCCAGGGAACGAAGATCAATCGAAGGACAGTTCGAGATTGCGGGTGAAATCACGTGACAGCCTCCATGGGACACCAGACGGGGCGCGAAGTTTCAGTGTGTAAATTGCAGTGTTTCGGCGAGGAACTGCTCGTTCCATCCGGCGCTTTGTCTCTTTC
>JBDOMX010001218.1:0-3498 GCA_039831615.1 Planctomycetaceae bacterium | reverse complement strand
GGAGCAAACCACGCACATCCCGTTTATTGTCCACGGGCCGGGTATAGCCCAGGGTTCACGTTGTACTCAACCGGTTAGCCTGATCGACATTTATCCCTCGCTGTTAGATTTCGCCGGATACGATATACCGGAATGGATTGATGGAACGTCTGTCAAACCGCAACTAGTAAAAGCAGATACCCCGCGACCACCGGTCATTTCATCATACGGTGAAGGGAATACTTCGATACGTACCGAACACTGGCGTTACATCCGCTATGAAGACGGATCGGAAGAACTATACGACCATCGAGTGGATCCGAATGAATGGACCAATCAGGCGGCGAATCCGGAGCATGCCAAGCTCAAAAATCGCATGTCGAAACTGATACCCCGTGAACAGCATGGAGGCCTCAAAGTTAAAGACTGGTTCGACAAGTTCCAGGATTAATGAGAATCAGCCGGCAAAGGTCTTTGCGCAGGCGAATCTTGCCGTCACTCTTTTTCGCCAACCACTCACAAAACTTTCGCGCGTCGTTGCGAGTGATGTTTGTGACCGGATGCTCGTCTGTCTCGGAAGAGACACCGTAGTTCTTCCAACTGTATTTCCGGTCGCGGCCTTCGAACTTTTTAAGCTCTTCATTCCAGCCATAGCCGCCGTCGGTCGCCTCGGTGTCCGTCGTGTAGTTGGTGTCTTCGACGAAGCGGCGGAACTGGCCGCGAGTGACTTCGTACTGGCCAATGTAAAAATCATCGGTAAGTGTGAGCGTCTTGTCGAATTCGAAGTCCAGGGCTGTTGGTCGCTTGCTGTTGAAGTACTTTTGGACCACCTTGGCCTGCTCTGCCGTGGACGAACCAATAGAGAACGTCTGGCCCTTGGCGGGTACTTTGACCAGTTTCAGTTTGATTCCCTGGCCCAAATCGTAGACAAGGTATTCGAATTCCTTGTTCAGCTCGGGATCGCGCGCCTTCACGATATGCGGGTTGGTTTCGTCGCTGGCCACGGCTCGACCATCCCATGTCCAACCGACGAACTCCCAATAACCAAGAAGCAGCAGAATCGTTAACAATCGCTTGGTCATCTGATCTCCATGAACCGCACGCACACTGGGCGGGGCACTTGCACACTTGATTTCGTGGGGATCAACTCGCCCGTCGATTGATTGATGCGAAAGACAAACACGTTTCCGCCCGATTGATTCGCGACCAGCATGTACTGCCCTGTCGGCTCGATGGCGAAGTTGCGAGGCGTCTTGACTCCCATGCCCTGGTGGCCGACCGCCGTCAACTTGCGCGTTTGCGGGGCAATCGAGAAGATCGCAATCGAGTTGTATGGGTCGCGGTTCGAGACGTAGACGAATTTGCCCGACGGATGCACAACCGTCTCGGCGGTGCTGCCACCTTTGCGTTTGACATCTTTCGGCAACGTGGACAGCACTTGCTTCTGGGTCAGTACGCCTTTGTCCGTGTCGTAGTCGCAGGCGATGATCGTCAGGTTGGACTCGCCGTTGATGTACGCAGTCTTGCCGTCCGGATGCCAGGCGAAATGGCGTGGACCGGAACCCTTAGGCGTATCGAACGCACCGTGCGGCGAGAGCGTTCCCTTGGCGGCGTCAAAAGCATAAATGATGACTTTGTCCAGGCCCAAGTCGCAACAGAGGGCGAACTTGTTCGCCTTATCGACGTGGATCGAATGCCCGTTCTTCCGTTTGCCAACGTGCTGCTGGAAAGACGATGCCTTGCCGAGCTTGCCATCTGCTTCGATCGGAATGCAAATGCAGCTTCCACCACCGTAGTTGGCGGCGAGAACGTTCCTGCCGGTCGGATCAACCACGAGATGACACGGCGCGCCGCCTTGGGATGGTTGTGAGTTGAGGAAGGTGAGGTTGCCGTTCTTGTCGTCGATGGCAAACGCGCTGACCTTCGCATCCCCTTCATTAACCGCATAGAGGTATTTCCTGTTCGGATGAAACGCTACAAAGGACGGGCTGCTCGTCTCACCCGCCAGCGTCGCCGTGGACAGCGAACCATCCTTGAGGTTCAGCTCGCACTGATAGATACCTTTGCTTTCCTTGCCCGTGTACGTGCCAAGATAAACGCGATATTTCTCTTGTGCCTGCGCGAAATCACACGCAGTTAGAAAGAGGAAAACGGCGAGACAAATGCGGTTGCACATAAATGCAATCTCCGTGAGGCAGGTTAATGAAAACATCGGTCATTTCCCTTCATTCGAGGACGACGCGAAAGCCGAGGTAGCTGCCCCGATACGACGACGGGTGGCGGCCGATGCGGGCTGCGGAGCGGCAGCGGTGTGTGGCGCTCGACCAGCCGCCGCCGCGGTGGACTCGGGCTTTGCCCGAAGCAGGGCCGACGGGATCTGTTTGCTTTTCTCTGGCATAGGAATTGGGGGCATACCAATCTTCGCACCATTCCCAGACGTTGCCGTGCATGTCGTACAAACCGAATGCGTTCGGCTTGTACTGACCGACCGGAGCTGTGAATCGGTGGCCGTCTTCCGGCTTCACGGATCTCCCTTCGCCAGCGTTCCCCACGAGCATCAACCTCTGCGGATCATTTCCATTCGCGTAGGCCGAGCGCGTCCCCGAGCGACACGCATATTCCCATTCCGCTTCTGTTGGTAGTCGGTACCGCTTCTTTTCTTTAATACTCAGCCACCGGCAAAACGCTTTGGCGTCGTTCCAACTGACGATGACCACGGGATGATTATCAGACTGCTGGAAGCCAGGGGTCTCCCACGTGAATTTGCCATTCAGTTCGAGCGATCCTGACTCATTGACTCCCCAGCCTCCCTTGCCGTCCTTTTCGGCCTCAGTCGCATGTCCCGAATCGCGAATGAACTCACGGAACTGGCCGACCGTGACCTCGTGCACGCTCACGTAAAACTCTCTGGTTAACTGCACCTCATGCCGTTTCTCCTGTGCTTCACGGTGCGGCTCGTCTCGTGGCGAGCCCATGCCAAACTTCCCCGCCGGGATGTACGCAAGCGGCATGCCGAGGCTGTTGGTGATGCCGGGCTTTTGCAGATGCGCGGGCAATACAATCTTTTCGTTGGCTCGCAATGAGGCGGCGTTCGCTGGTGGTAGTTCAGGCATGGTTCGGTACAGGAACGAATCGGACGTTAGCAGCGACACCAGCAGCGCGTTGAAGCCGCCGTTTTCTCGATAGGCCTTGTGCGCCGCGACCAGGGTCGGACCGTCGGCCAGCGTTTCGTTGCGACCCATGAAGTAGCGGAAGACGTGCCGCACGAAAACCTGTTCGACACGCTGGGAATGGGCCAGCTTCTCGATCAACTCGAAGACGTCCTTGACCGGTCCGTTGAGTTTCTTATCGCCGCTGTAGTAGACGTGGCCACTCGTGTCGAAGGGCTTGCTTGTCATGATGCGTGGGGTGTCTGGAGTCCGATTCTTCATCTTTGCGGTCTTCTCTTTGTCGACGACGATTTCCGCGACGCGATTGCGCCCGAAGTGGTCGAACTGTTCAAAGGCCAGACCCAGCGCG
>JBDOMX010000131.1:0-15673 GCA_039831615.1 Planctomycetaceae bacterium | reverse complement strand
AGATCACTCAGCGATAAGCAAGAAAAGTGAGATACCTGTTCGCCATCCCGGTCAAAGAATGGCAAGTGCAGATCGTTAGCCAAAACTCACAGACTCACAGATCTCAACCATGTTGTCAAAGATCGTCGCTGAAGGCAGGTAGCAGTGCTACGCTGTTCAGCGGGCGGGCATCCTAACGCTCGCCGCCACCCTGTCAACCACAGGTGACATGGTTTAGGCGGTTCCGTTCGCGGGATTCCCGATATTGCGAGCTGGGGCGTCTAAACTGCCACTTGTTTCCAGCGGGATTGCTGCTCGAGGCTGGCGCCAGTGACTGCTGCCCCAATGCAGTCGTCTCCGCAGCAGAATGCACGTGATTCCAGAGACGATCAGCCACCGACAACAATGCCGTTCGACTAACAGTTTGCCCGACGAAGCAGCGCGTCAGGAATCGGTCGGCACTCTGTGCCAGCCCGACCATGAGTGCTTCCAGTTTCCGCCGGCCGAGACCACCCGGAAAGAGTGCTGCCGCAATGCTGACGAAGCGCATGCGGGTTTCAGCTTTATCGGCGGGGGTCATTTAAATCGCTGAGATGCACTTTGTGCGATTCTGCGTGAGGCTCATGAACCTGTTGCAGAACTCCTGGCCAGCCTGTCTTGAGCAGCAGAATCGACATGCTGTGTCCCTGAAGAGGGTAGATGTCATTTGAGGAGAGCGGGGAATCGACGACTTCATCGACTTCAACACTCGTATCCAGAATCGTGATCCATCGCTCTGACGGTTTATGTCGTGGCAACTGAAAAGGTACCGAGTCCGGCTGGTTGTTGAGCAGCAAGAGCAGCGTTTCTCCCACGATCTGTTCGCCGCGTTCGTCAACTTCGTCCATCGACTCTCCGTTGAGCCTGACTCCCAACGAACACATGGCCCCCGATTTCCATTCCGGGTCGGTGATTTCACCGCCGTCGGGCATCAGCCAGGCGATATCCTTTACACCAGCTCCTCGAATTCTGCGTCCCTGAAAGAAATTGCGTCGCTTCAGCACGGGCTGCTCGTGCCAGATCTGAATGACCGACCGACAGAAGTGCAGAAACTGCTCCTGCGACGAATCAAGGTTCCAGTCCAACCAGCTGATTTCGTTGTCCTGACAATAAGCATTGTTGTTGCCGTGTTGTGTATGGCCAAGCTCGTCACCGGCCCTCAGCATGGGAACGCCCTGCGACATCATCAGTGTCGTCAGAAAATTCCTGCGTTGTTTCAAGCGGACCAGATTGATGTCTGGATCGTCGGTTTTACCTTCCACACCGCAATTCCAGCCGTTGTTGTGGTCGTCACCGTCGCGGTTGTCTTCCATATTCGCAAGATTCCGCTTGTGGTGGTACGTCACCAGGTCCCGCAGACAAAACCCGTCATGTGCGGTCACGAAATTAATGCTGGCTGACGGCCGTCGACCGTTGTGCTCAAACAGGTCACTGCTGCCGGTCAGGCGCGTGGCGAACTCGTTAATCGCACCGCCATCGCCAGCCCAAAACCTGCGGATGGTGTCACGATACTTACCGTTCCATTCCGACCAAAGATGCGGGAAGTTGCCAACCTGATACCCGCCCCGGCCCAAGTCCCAGGGTTCTGCGATCAGCTTGACCTGAGACAACACGGGGTCCTGCAGAATGATGTCGAAGAATGCACTCAGCTTGTCGACATCATGAAGCTCGCGGGCCAGGGCGCTGCACAGGTCGAACCGAAACCCATCAACATGCATTTCCTGCACCCAATATCTCAAGCTGTCCATGATCAGTTGCAGCACACGCGGGCATTGCATGTTGAGCGTGTTGCCACAGCCCGTGAAATCCTGGTAGTACCGATTGTCGTCCGGCATCAAACGATAGTAGGAGGCATTGTCAATCCCGCGCAACGACAATGTCGGCCCCAGATGGTTGCCTTCTCCGGTATGGTTGTATACGACATCAAGAATGACCTCGATATTCGCCTGATGCAGCCGCCGGACCATGGTGCGAAATTCGTTGATCACTTCGACGGGGTCATCAGCTGCGGCGTATCGGCGATCCGGCGCGAAGAACGACAGAGTGTTATAGCCCCAATAATTCGACAGACCGTTTTGCTCGAGGTGGCGGTCGTTGACGTGATGATGGACGGGCATCAGTTCAACCGCCGTCACGCCCAGTCGCTGCAGATGATCGATGGCCGGGTCTGAAGCCAGGCCCCGGTACGTCCCTCGATGTTCCTCTGTGATTTCCGGATGGAGTTTTGTGAATCCTTTCACATGAGCTTCGTAAATGAAGGTCTTGTGCCAGGGAGTTCGCAGAAGCGTGTCTCCCTGCCAGTCAAATGCTGGATCGATGACCAGCCCCAGCGGTGAAAATGCCGCATTGTCACTCTCCGAAAACGACAGATCGTGCTCCGACGTGACGTAGCCAAACATACTGTCGGACCATGTGATACCTCGACCAAGAGCCCGTGCGTAGGGATCGAGGACAACTTTATGAGCATTGAATCTGTGCCCGTCGCCGGGACGATACGGCCCATGAATCCGGTAGCCATACAACTGTCCAGGACGCAAATCCGGCAGGTATCCGTGCCACACCTGATCCGACTGTTCCGTCAGTGGGACCCGATGCGTTTCTGCGCGATCTGATTCCGAATCAAACAGGCACAAATCCACAGCCGTGGCATGTTCTGAGAAGATGGCAAAATTCACACCTTGTCCGTCCCAGGTGGCGCCCAGTGGATGCGGTTGTCCGGGCCATACTCGAAGCATTGTTCCAGGTGGATTCATGGTCGGCGTGGTTCCTGGTTTCGTTGCTGTTGAGGACACAGGTCTCCACCTTCAAAGTTCATGTGCTGTCGTTGAGGAAGCAAATAGAGCAATCCCCAGTGAATTGCTGCCATTAAGTGTACATATGTTTAGAACACCGACGGTCAATCCGGCTGGTTGTAGGGGTTGTAGCGAACATTTTGATTATTTCGACAGTATGGGGAATAGGGATTCGATTCTCGGGAACTCAGTCCGACTCAGCAGCGGTCGATACCCAGATAACGGACCCGTTGTCCCACCTCGTGTTGAGCGCGCATCTATCCTGCGGAATCGTGGCGGGCGACGTCTGAGCCGGCCAAGAACAGACAAACAGAATGAGGCCTCAGGCTCGAGACGGCTCTGACGGCATAGTTACCCCAAATCGTGTCGATCACGCACATTCCGTTTGACTCCGTTTTTGCGTGATCCTTATAACAGAGTGGATTCTGTCTCTGACTTTTGCGTTCCTTTTATACCCTCAGCTCTACGGAACGGTTGACGCGTGATTTCCAAGATTCTCCTCGTGTTTACTGCTGTCGTGTCAGTACTGCTGGCCGGCGTGTCTATGGTCGCGTTCTTTGCGGTCCCGAATATGGGCCTGGCAATGGATCAGCTGGACGATTACACGTTCGAGGCCCAATACGGCGAAAAAACAACATGGAATGTGACGCATCGACTGGGAGACAAAGCAAGTCTTACACCTAAACCATTAACTCCGTACGACGCCGTGCTCAAGGCACGCGACGATCTCAAACGATCCCTGCAGGCCGAGTCCGGCGAAATGACTGCGCGACTCACCGTGGTCGAAACGCAGTTGAAGCAGCATCAGAAAGAGCAGGTCGAGGACGTTCAGGCGATGTTGCTGCGAGGCGAAGAACTGGGAACACTTGAGGCCACGTATGAAAAGCAGGTCAAGGATGTGTCCGGAGAGTTTCAGGATCTGTCGGTGAAGGCCCGGATCATACGAGACGAAACAGCCAGTCGGCGTCAGGATGTCACTCGGCTTCGAGCCGAGCTGGAAGAATTGCGAACCCATCAGTTTGAATTGCAGGCACTTCGCCGCACGTTGGTGGATCAACTGCTGAGAATTCAGCTCGACAATCAAAACCTTGAACAGCGGCAGGATCAAATCAGACAGCTCGCCGGTTCTTGATCTGACCTGCTTCCTTGAATTTTGTCAAAAAGAACATCAGCGCGTTTGCTGATTTGGAGAAACCTCGATGAATGCCGTCGGGAAAATGCTGGTGGTCCTGCAGCTTTGTTTAAGCCTGCTGTTCGTCTGTTTCGCAGGAGCAACCTATTCCCTGCAGGACACATGGAAAAAGAAAGCAGAATCTGCCGATGCCAAGGCCGCATCGCTCTTGCAGAACCAGGCACAAGTCACCGCCGAACAGGACCTGAAGGTCAGTGCGGCGGAACGCTTGATGCACGATGCCCTGACGGCACAGGCCACGGCCGCTGTAAAGCTGAATTCAGCGCAGCAACATGCGGAAACCACCGATGGGCTTCTGGCAGAGGTCCGACAGGCGCGGGACAAAGCGATCGCCGAGAACGAACGATCAGCGGCAGAATCTGATGCCCGGCTGGCAGAGACCATCGCACACCGAAAGGAAATCGAAGCATTGCATGTTCGGTTGGCGGCGCAATTGGCCGATGTTCGAGAGAAGGACAGTGAAATCCTGGATCTGACCAACCTCACAAATAACTATCGACTGTCGGAAGAACGTCATGTGGCTAGCCAGGTCCGTATGACCGCCGTGTTGCGTGCGAATAATATCGACCCCAGTGCGCGGGTGAACGGTTCCGTTCCGGAACTGGTTGAAAAGGTCGACGGTTACGTCGTAGCGAAACTGCAGTCGCGCAGCCGCACACAGGAATTCGCCAAAATCACGCTCGGCAGTGATGATAAGATTGAGGAAGGAATGACGGTGTACGTCTTCCGACAGGACAAATTCGTATGCGACATGCGCATCGCCGACGTTGACCCCGACAGTTCCGTCGGCATCGTTGTTCCCGGTTCGCGTCGATACAGTATTGAGGAGGGCGACCGTGTCACAACCAGGCTCTGATCCCGGTATTTACGATGGCCTGATGTTCGTGTCATTAGGGGCTGTCATCGTTGCAATCACGTTGCTGGTTTTGACGTTGTCCAGCTATTCCTAGTCTCAGCGGTCCCGCGTCACATGGCGTGCGACTGCGACGTGGGCTCCCGAAGGCCGCCTGCCATCCAGAATCTCGACGCTGACGGTTACCATCTCCGTCGAGTCATTGGCGTACAGCGTCACCACTCCCTCACGAGCTCGTGACGCCGGTGGCTCGCTCATCATGAGCGCCAGTTCCACACGTTGTTGTTTGGCTGTCGCTCCGTCAGGAACGATCTGCCATTCACACAGCAACTCGTCCGGAAAACACTCAACGTGCGAGACTTCCCAGACCGCAGGAATGAGCATCTGGACAGCCTGTGCGCGGGTGTCATCAGCCCTCATCCGCAGTCTTGATGGCACGACGGTGACTGGCTCGCTGCGTGCGGGTCCGGTGATCCGGATCGGCATCACTGCTGCAGGAAACTGACGATCATCCGTCAGTGCATGAACGAGCACGCGATGCGTTCCCGGTGGCATGTCGGCCTGTATCTCCATTGCCACCCGGGTAACCCGCCCATTGTCTTCGACGGATTGAATTCCGCCATGAATCCAGGGCGATGAAGATTCAACCGTCGTGACCTTCAGCGGTTGTGACCGATGGTCGGCAATCGTGAAGTGGTGAGTCATCGGACGATCTGTGGATCCTGTTTGAGAGATATCCATGGCGCGCGGCGTGACATGAATCCGTGGTTTTGGAAATACGGCTTTGATGAGCACAGTTTCATGCCGCGGTTCAGAGTCGGAGTAGTGCACCGTCAACTGGAACTCGTGGAATCCGGCATTCTGATCGGCCAGCGGCACCGACACCTTCATTTCTCCGCTTGCACCTGGCTCGAGTTGATCGTGGCTCAATTCCGGAGTCAGGCATCCGCAACTTCGTTCGACTTCGCCCAATCGAATGGTCTCTGCGCCGACATTCCGAAATCGGAAATAACTGGTGAGCGTCGATGTGTGAGTCACCGGATCACGGCCGTGATTGACACAGTATTGAGCGAACTGCAGGGGCCGCCGCGGTGTCGCTGTTCTGTTGAGCGGATGCGCCTCCGGCGACGCAAATCCAGCTACCAGAGAGACGAGAACGGGCAGTGTGGCCAGTGCGGCGGTCAGCAGGCTGCGGATACGGTGATTTGAGTTCTGCGCGTGTGCAGCCATCATTCGGCTTTCAATCACCCAGCTTCAGGATCGTTTGGCGTTGCATAAAGATAACCAGTTTCTGTTTGTTATCGGGATCCTGGACAGCGTTGGCGATCTTCCAGCCTCGCTTGCCAAAATCGCCCAATGCGCTGCCGAGGAAGACGTTGCGGCTCGCATCTTTTTCCAGGTACACGGTCCGGTATTCCATCTGAGGTGGAAGCATCATGTCAAACACCAGGCGAGTGACGAATTCTGCCGACCATATTGTCAGGATCAGCAGGAACAGCTGTTTGTAGGTCATCGTGTGTCCTCTGCCAGAATTCATCCGTGCAGTCCTGAGAGCCGGGAGCTCGCCGTCCGGAAGGTGGGTTTTATGGAAATTCCCGGACTGTGAGAATACGGGTTCTGCTGAGAACCCGGTCTTGAGATACAGCTGAATCCGTCGCCGCCAGGCAATGATTTGCAGACTGTCAACGGTTCAATACACTTCCGCCGCTATTCTTTGTTCCGAACGACATCTGGAACTGATCTGCAGGATCGAGCCCTCAAATGCCGCGCTACGACCCCAAACGCATTGAAAACCACTGGCAAAAGTTCTGGGAAGAACATCGGACCTTCTTTCTGCCGGATGACGTTCCGGAAAATGATGCCCAAAAGCTGTACGTGCTGGACATGTTTCCTTATCCCTCAGGAAGTGGGCTGCATGTCGGGCACCCGGAGGGCTATACGGCCACTGACATTGTCGTGCGCCACGCCCGGATGAACGGAAAACTAGTGCTGCATCCCATGGGCTGGGATGCGTTTGGACTTCCGGCAGAAGAACATGCTGTCAAGACAGGTACGCATCCTCGTGAAACGACCGAACAGAACATCGGGACGTTTCGTCGTCAGCTCCAGATGTTAGGTTTCAGTTACGACTGGTCGCGCGAAATCTCCACGACCGACCCGGCGTACTACCGCTGGACACAGTGGATCTTCCTCCAGTTATTTGATAGCTGGTACGATGCGGAATTCGAGTGGACTGGTCCGGATGGGACGGCCCGCGTCGGCAAGGGACGACCGATTTCGGAGCTGCCGATTCCCCACAATGTGCAGTCCAGTGGCGATGAAGCCGTTCGCCGTTTTCAGGATCGATATCGCCTCGCGTACATCTCAGAAGCGCCCGTCAACTGGTGTCCGGCACTGGGAACTGTGCTGGCGAATGAAGAAGTGATCGACGGATTGAGTGAACGCGGCGGCCATCCGGTGAAAAGGATTCCGCTACGGCAATGGATGTTAAGAATCACCGCTTACGCGGACCGACTTGAGTCTGAACTGGACCACCTAAACTGGCCTGAATCGATCAAGCTGCTGCAGCGCAACTGGATTGGGCGAAGCACCGGAGCCGAGGTGGATTTCTACATTGGCGCTGCCCACGTTGACGACTGGAAGGCCAGTCGTGCGGCCACCGGCTGTCCGGAAGAACCCGGTGATGATGTTCTGCGAGTTTACACGACGCGACCGGACACACTTTACGGTGCCACCTACATGGTGATTGCTCCGGAGCATCCGCTGGTTGATCGGCTGACAACCGACGAACACACAGCGGCTGTGCAGGAATACTGTCGGACGGCATCACTGAAGAGTGATCTGGACCGCACCGACCTGGCGAAAGAAAAGTCGGGGGTATTCACCGGTTCATTTGCGGTGAATCCGGTCAACGGAGAACAGATCCCGGTCTGGGTCGCCGATTATGTGCTGATCAGCTACGGAACAGGAGCCATCATGGCGGTTCCGGCTCACGACCTCCGCGACTTTGAGTTTGCAGTTCAATTCGAATTGCCGATCATTCCGGTCGTGCAGCCCCCAGCAGAGTGGACTCCTTCTAAAGACGAATCTGCGCTGACGACGACAATCAACAATCAGCAACTCTCTCCGTTTGCCGGTCAGGGAACTGCAATCAACTCAGCTGAATATGATGGAACGCCGACTGCGACATTCAGGACTGTCATCACAGAGTCTCTGACTTCATCCGGCCTTGGGCAAGCGGCCGTCAACTACAAGCTGCGTGACTGGCTGTTTAGCCGCCAGCGCTACTGGGGCGAACCGTTCCCGATCTGGCACGAACTGGACGATAACGGCAACCCCACCGGCCTCATGCGCGCGGAATCCGCAGACAGTCTTCCGGTGCCTCACCCACACATGGAGGACTTCCAGCCGACCGGCAATCCCGAACCGATGCTGTCGAAAGCTCCCGATGACTGGCTCTACAGGACCGATGAGGATGGAACCCGTCTCAAGCGGGAAACAAACAGTATGCCTCAATGGGCCGGCAGTTGCTGGTACTACCTGAGGTTCTGCGACCCCACCAACTCCGAAACATTGATTGACCCCAACAAGGAAAAGTTCTGGCTGCCTGTCGATTTGTATGTGGGAGGTGCGGAACATGCAGTCCTGCATCTGCTCTACGCCAGATTCTGGCACAAGCTTTTGTTCGACCGTGGACATGTCAGCACCCCGGAACCGTTTTCCCGACTGGTCAATCAGGGCATGATTCTCGGTGAAAACGGCGAAAAAATGTCCAAGTCGCGTGGCAACGTGATCAATCCGGATGACGTCGTCAGGGAGTACGGAGCCGACTCGCTCCGACTGTACGAAATGTTCATGGGGCCCCTCGAACAGGTGAAGCCGTGGAGCACGCATGGTGTGGAAGGCGTCTACCGTTTCCTGGGGCGCGTGTGGCGGATGGTCATCGACGATCGTGCTGAACATGTCAGCCTGAACGCTGCCGTGTCAGATTCCGAGCCGACCGAAGAGCAGTCGCGACTGCTGCACAAAACGATCAAGGCGGTGTCAGCCGATGTTGATCGTCTGAGTTTCAATACGGCCATTAGCCGCATGATGGAGTTCACCAACTTCATGGGCAATCAGGACGATCGTCCGCAGGCGGTCCTTGAACCTTTCGTCCTCCTGCTGAGCCCGTTTGCACCACATCTTGCGGAAGAGCTTTGGCAGGTTCTCGGACATACAGAATCGCTGGCCTATGAATCCTGGCCGCAGTTTGACGATGCACTGCTGATCGAAGACACCGTCGAGATTCCGGTGCAGGTCAACGGCAAGCTTCGAACAAAGATTCAGGTGCCCAACGGCGCTGACCAGGCGGCGCTTCAATCCGCGGCCGAAGCGAACGAAACCATGCAACAGCAGCTGGCAGGCAGGAATATTGTGAAGGTGATCGCTGTCCCTGGCCGCATGATCAACTTTGTGGTGAGATGATAAGCCGGTTCAGTTTCCTGCGATGAGCCGCCCTGCAGTCCACATCCGATACAGAATCGCAGCGACAACGGCGATTGTGGGGACCCACCACCACGTCGGCCCAAAGACAGCGGTCGCATTGAACATCATGAACGCGGCAAATGCGTGCAGCAACAGTTCGCCGCGGTACCCATTGGCTGAGCGATGTCCGCCGGATCGTAACACGTCCAGCGCCGAGGCACCCCAAAACAGCAGGAACAGGTAGTTGATGTAAAGGCCTCCGCCCCAGCGAATTCCGACAACCGTTTCAGTCATCTTCGCAGTATGTTCAATGGCCACTGCGTGATCCCAATGATGCCGAAAGTGGAAGGCACAGACCACATGCAGCACACACAACAGCCAGGCTGCGAACCAGATTGCGCCGTAGAAACGATCGACTGATTGTGCCGAACCAGCGGAGGAAGATGTGGCAGCGACCGGCCCGAACAACCAGCGCCACAGAGCGATCACGTAGCAAAGCACACTCGCTCGCACCGTCCAGAGCATCAGGTGTTCACCTGTTTCGGGACTCATGACCCGTGTCTCCGCCATTGCCGCTGTCGTCTGCTATGGAAGGAATCCGCGTTCACGGAGCTCCTGCAGATTGTCCTGAGCACTCGACATGACTCGCTGGGACGCATACTTGAACAGTGCAAATCCTGCCATCCCCGACGGGGCGCTCAGAATAGCCGTGTGTTCTTCTTCGTCGCCATCCAGGCGGCGGTTGAGCTGGTCGACAGCTTCCGCAATCGTGTCAGTCACGATGCGTTCACTGCCCTGACGATTGCTGATCTTCAGATTCGAGAATGCCGCGGTGCGAGACATCATGAACTCAGCCGCACCAAATTCGTCCGAATTCTCAAAGAAGTTTTGAAACTCGGGATGAATGTTGTCCGGGGTCAGAATCTTCGCGCGAGAAATCGTCACCTGGCCCTGCCGGACGGCCACAGTCTTGCTTTCGCTGTCAGCGGGAGTGACCAGGAAATACGGCAAGTCAGAATCCCCGAATGTGAACAGGGAAAACGCAACTTCTCGTTCGATGCGCACAGATTCCCAGAGTTCCTGGAAGAACCGCTGGCGTTCCTGATCCTCAAACATAGGCAATTACTTCATTCACGTAGCAACCAGAACGTCATTCCAATGTGTCCACGTTATGGCCGCTGAGATTGGAAAGTCAATCCCCTGTCGAGGATTCCTGTTCGCCAGACAAATCGTCGCAGCGGCTCATGTAAAAACAGCAGGTGGCCTGTAAGCCGGGTTCTGTCGCAATGCCGAAGCATCACGGGTGTTCATTTATCTACGACGCCGGTTGCCCAACGCCTCCAGCGGCCCACCCAACGGTCGAACGGGCTGAAGCCCCCCGCTGGACCCCGAAAGATCCAATCCCGTCTGTCTGGCCTTGCTCCCGATGGGGTTTACCCAGCCGACTCAGTCACCTGAATCGCTGGTGCGCTCTTACCGCACCGTTTCACCCTTACCTGGAAAACCGCGAACGGCTTTGCCTCGAAGCGAACTTCTCAGGCGGTCTGCTTTCTGTTGCACTTGCCCGGTCCTTGCGGACGGTGGACGTTATCCACCATCGTGTTCAGTGGAGCCCGGACTTTCCTCTCCGCCGAACTTCGACGCAGCGAACACCCGGCCACCTGCAGGACCGAGTCTAGTTTTCAGGATTCAGTTTTACTGTATCGCGCACGTGGTTTTCCGCGAAATCTTTCTGAAGTTTTGGCCCTTCAGACACCGAGCGTCCGTTCGACAGCACCGTCGACTGCATTTGGCATCGTCCGACAGCTGAACACTGACGACGGAACGCAGCAGGCACCGTTGCCAGTCTCACCCGGGTGCGGTATCACACGCGCTCCTTAATCTGTTTTTCATAAGAAAGCTCCGTCATGGCTGCCCACTTCGCAGTCGGTATCGATCTTGGTACGACCAACAGTGTGATCTCTTATGTTGACCTGAACGCTGCCCAACCGCACGCTCAGGTCATGATGATTCCGCAACTGGTCGACCGCGCGACCGTCGAGGGACGAGATGCCCTGGCGTCGTTCACGTATCTGGCGACGGATGCCGAAACTCAGGCTGGTGCCTGCAATCTGCCCTGGCGATCGAAGGCGGACTTCGCTGTGGGTGAATTCGCTCGAAGGCAGTCGGCTGATCATCCCGATCGGACCATTGGAGCTGCCAAGAGTTGGTTATGCCAGAGTCGAGCGGATCGGCGCGGTCAGATTCTACCCTGGCAGGCCCCGGACACGATTCGCAAGATGTCGCCGGTGGAAGCATCCCGACGCTATCTCGCACACATCGTCGACGCCTGGAATGCGCAATTAGGGGAAACCCCGCTGCACGATCAGCATGTGGTCCTCACGGTTCCTGCCAGTTTCGATCCGGCAGCGCGGGAACTCACGCGGGAAGCGGCGCTTCAGGCAGGATTGCCTGAAGCAATCGTGCTGCTCGAAGAACCTCAGGCTGCCGTGTACGCCTGGCTGCTGCAGATGGGAGATCGGTGGCGTGATCTACTGCAGGCGGGCGAATCGCTGCTGGTCTGTGATGTGGGTGGAGGCACCACGGACCTGACGCTGGTTGACGTCGTCGATGACGAAGGAGACCTGCAGCTGCGCCGTCGAGCGGTTGGGAATCATTTGCTGGTCGGCGGCGATAATATGGACCTGGCTTTAGCCCACTATTCCGCGGGACTGTTTACAGAGCAGGGCATCAGCCTGGATCCGTGGCAATCGGTGTCGCTTTGGCATGCGTGCCGTACTGCCAAAGAACAATTGCTGTCTGAAGATGGCCCTGAATCCCACACCGTGTCTGTGCTCGGACGTGGATCTAAACTCATCGGTGGGACGGTGAGCGTTGAGATAGACCGGTCGGCCGCGGCGAGTCTGATTGTTGACGGATTCTTCCCGGAATGCGAGATCACGGATCGTCCGCAGCGATCCGTCGCGTCCGGATTTCAGGACATCGGTCTGGACTATGAATCGGACACGGCGGTCACTCGACACGTCGCCGATTTTCTGTCGCGACACGGTGATGACCATGCCGTCCGCCCCAGTCATATTCTGCTGAACGGCGGCGTCTTTCGATCGGATCTGCTGAGGAGTCGCCTCGTCGGAGCCGTAAGGAGCTGGTTCGCCCCCAATGCATCGCCCGCCCTTCTGGAGGGAGTCCGCGATCTGGACAATGCTGTATCTCTGGGCGCAGCATTTTACGGCTGGACGCGTGCCAATGGCGCTCCCCGCATTCGCGGTGGCACTGCCCGCAGCTGGTACATTGGCATCGAAACTGCCGGACTGGCAATCCCTGGTGCTCCGAGGCCCCTCAATGCTCTGTGTGTGGTGCCGCAGGGGATGGAAGAAGGAACGTCGTGTGACGTGCCTTCATCAGATATCGGTCTCGCCGTGGGGGAAGCGGCAAGATTTCGTTTTTTCGGTTCGACCACGCGACCGGAAGACACCGCCGGGACGCGGCTGCAGTCCTGGTCGGACGAAGAACTCGTGGAATTTTCTCCGGTCGAAACTCAACTGAATGCCAGTGAGGCCGGGGACAATCCCTGGGTCCCTGTCCGCTTCCATTCGACTGTCACGGAACTGGGTGTGCTGGAACTTTGGTGCGTGAATCAGCAAACTGACCAAAGGTGGAAGCTTGAGTTCAGTGTCCGGGACTGATTGAGGAAGCCTGTGACCTGTTGACTGGCCCTGTTCTCGGCAGCGCTCACGACGCTCCAGAGAAAGATCGAAGATCGGATACCCGTGATTCATCTTGCCGTCCAGCCTCCATCGACCGTCAACATGCTCCCGGTCATGTAGCTTCCCGCAGGGCTCGACAGCAGAATTGCGGGTCCCTGGATTTCTTTGAGGTCTCCCCAGCGTTCGAGCGCAACAGCTCCTATGATGTTCTTCTTCGTTTCTTCGGAATCGGCGAAGGGGATATTCATGGGCGTCAGAAAAGGGCCTGGACAGATGGCATTGCAGGTAATCCCCCACGGAGCCAGTTCCAGTCCGAGCGCACGCGTCAGCTGAATCACGGCTCCTTTACTGGCGGTGTAGGGAGTGCGGTTTGAGAGTCCGACCAATCCGAGGGTACTGGCAATATTGACGATCCGCCCGTATCCGGCTGACTTCATGTGTGAGATCACTTCACGACAACACAACCAGGTCCCGTCGACATTCGTTTTTTGGACCTGCTGAAAATCTTCGTATGTAACTTCGTCAATACTACCGCGAATGTTGATCCCCGCGCTGTTGACAAGGATGTCAATTTTTCCGTGCATCGAAATGACCTGATTGACCATGGCCTTCACATCGGCTGGCCTGGTCACATCCGCCGCGACGCCAGTGGCCGGCGTGCCATATGTCTCCGCGATGTTCTCAGCGACTTCCGCCGCTTCGCCACTGTTACGACCAGCCACAACGACGGTTGCACCTGCCGATGCCAGTCCGGCGGCCATTGCCGTTCCCAGCCCTTTGGTGCCACCGGTAATGATGGCCACATGGCCCGTCAGGTCGAATTGTTTGATTCCAGGAAGAGACGAAGTCATGAATGATCTCCAGTGTCAGAGTTTGCCATACCGGGTCAGCGCAGGACCAGCAGTCATGCGCGCACCAGTCGAATATGTTCAGCCGCCGCCGGATCGATTTCGGGATAATCACTGCGCGCGTGGACTCCTCGGCTTTCACGGCGTTCCCGAGCGGCCGTTGCCATGACTCGACCGACCAGCATCATGTTCTGCAATTCCCACCCTTCCGGTTCCATCAGGTCGCGGCGACAAACATAGTTGGCCCAGAAATCGAGCTGCTGAATCGCAGCGGTCAGTGATTCTTCGCTGCGAGTGATGCCCACACTGCGCCACATCAGACTTTTCAGCGAGTTGCGAATGTCAGCCAGGTCCAGTGATTCATCGGCTGGATCGGCCGCAGGGTCCGATGTCATTCCGGGCGCCGTGAAGCCATCGGGGATATTTGAAGCGACCCTGGATGCGTTTTCACCGCAACGAAGGCCAAAGACGACGCCTTCCAACAGGCTGTTGCTGGCCAGTCGATTGGCTCCGTGAAGTCCGGTCGACGTCACTTCACCGGCCGCCCACAGATTGGGAAGACTGGTCCGGCCGTCCGGTTTTGTTGTCAGTCCGCCGATCATGTAGTGCGCGCCGGGCCTGACAGGAACCTTGTCGCGAGTGATATCCACACCGAAGTCTGCACACACCTTGCCGATGTGTGGAAACCTTAGACGAATTCTCTCTTCCGCAATCGGCGAAAGATCAAGATAGACGCACGGATGTGACGTTTTCTCCATTTGCAGCGTGATTGCCTGGGAGACAACGTCCCGTGGCGCCAACTCCGCAGCATCGTCGTAGTCGGGCATGAAGCGGTGGCCGGTGCAATCGACAAGATGAGCGCCTTCCCCCCGAACCGCTTCCGTGATGAGGTGTCGCGAACTGCCGGCAATGTACAATACCGTTGGATGGAACTGCATGAATTCCATATCGCGGACCTCACACCCGGCTCGAAATGCGAGTGCATGCCCGTCCGCCGTCGCGATCGGCGGATTTGTGGTTTCGCGATACAGCGCGCCGGCTCCTCCTGTACACAGAATCGTCTGCTTGGCCCACACAAACGTGCGGCCGTGATGAGGATTCCAAACCAAAGCGCCGCGACAGATCCCGTCGCGCGTGAGCAGATCAATCGTGTAGGTCTGCTGCCAGACGTCCACGTTGCCGGCATCCAGTACGGACGCGTGCATCGCCCGCATCACCTCCTGTCCGGTGGCATCACCCAGGGCATGAGCGACTCGAGGATGACTGTGCCCCCCTTCAAGCGTCAGCGCCAACTCACCATCGACCCGATCAAACTCGGCGCCGAGCGTGACCAGTTCCCGAATGCGTTCCGGAGCATCGTGAATGACCTGATCGACAATGTCGGCGTGACACATGCCCTTGCCTACGGCGATCGTATCGGCGACATGACTGGCAAAGTCGTCGAGTGGATCCAGGACTCCGGCGATACCGCCCTGAGCGTATGCGCTGTTGGACTGCTGCAGCTGATCTTTGGTGACGATGATCGTTTGCAGCGCCGGTTCGATCGCCAGAGCAGCCCTCGTGCCCGCGATGCCACCGCCAATCACCAGCACGTCGGTGAACTGGTGCGGAATGCGGCGAGGATCAAACGGGACCAGATAGCGTCGAAGAACCGGCACTCGAATAGGAACAGGTGACACGGGATGACTCCGAGAGGCCGTAAAGATCAGTCGGGAAGTTCAGTGACGCGGTGAGTCGGTTCCGGTCGACCGGGACGAAAACTCTGTGTGCTGCGGAATTCGCCCTCTGCACCGACA
>JBDOMX010000424.1:0-3502 GCA_039831615.1 Planctomycetaceae bacterium | reverse complement strand
GACGTATTTCACGCCACGGCGTTTGCCTTCAATCAGGGCATGGCCGACCATGCGGGCACCCGACATTCCGTAGGGGTGTCCAATCGAAATGGATCCGCCATTGACGTTCATGCGTTCATTCGGAATCCCCAGCCGGTCGCGACAATACACGACCTGGACAGCGAAGGCTTCGTTCAATTCCCACAGACCAATGTCGTCGATCTTCAGCCCGCTTTGCTTTAGCAATTTAGGGACCGCGAAGACCGGTCCGATCCCCATTTCATCGGGCTCCGTCCCGGCAACAGCGATGCCGCGATAGATTCCAAGAGGTTCAAGATTTCGCTGCTCGGCCAGCTTCGAATCCATGACGACACATGCCGACGCTCCGTCAGACAGCTGACTCGCATTGCCTGCGGTGATGACACCCCCGTCAAAGACCGGTTTCAGTGACGCCAGTCCTTCGGCACTGGTGCCCGGACGATTCCCTTCGTCCTTCGCCAACGTCACCTCCTGAAAGCTGATTTCCTTCGTCACTTTGTCCATCACACCCATCGTCGACGTCATGGGCGCGATTTCATCGTCGAACTTGTGTGATTCCTGTGCCGCCGCTGTGCGCTGTTGACTCTGCAGCGCATACTCATCCTGCACATCACGTGATACGTCGTAGCGTTTCGCCACCACTTCCGCTGTCTCCAGCATTGACATGTAGATGTCTTTGCTGGCAGCTTCGGCTGCTTTGTCCTTGGCGCGGTGCTGGTTCATGTGTTCATTCTGAACGAGACTGATCGACTCCACGCCGCCTGCCACGACTGCCTGCATGTTGTCGTGCAGCACCTGCTTCGCGGCGATGGCGATCGCCATCATGCCGGACGAACACTGCCGATCGACGGTCATGCCCGCAACGGTGACAGGAAGTCCGCCGGCGAGCGCTGCCTGGCGAGCGACATTCAGTCCGGTCGATCCCTGCTGCATCGCACATCCAAGTACAACATCGTCGACTTCGGCGGGATCGACGCCCGCACGATTGACGGCTTCACGAATGGCATGGCCGGCGAGCGACTGCCCCTGAGTGTTGTTGAAGGCACCCCGATAGGCTCGGCCAATCGGAGTCCTGGCTGTACTGACGATGACGGCGTCTTTCATGTCGATCCTGTTTCCTGGTCATCAGAGGCGAAATGAAGGCAGACTGTATCGGCCGACTCGACTGGCGGAAAGTGACCACACGGCATCAATCCTGTCGGGTCCAGCGACTCCGGCTATTCCGCTCCCACGCGGTTGTCGCCAGAAATCAACGGCCGGTCAGGCACTCACTGAGATACCGCCGCGACCGATTGATTTCTTCCGTCACCTCAGTAGTCGTCTCCAGGATCGGAATGCCACGCGGGACCGGATGCATAAATACCTCTGTCCAGCCCTGATAGCGGATGTCCTTCAAGGCAGTCATGATGGGACCGAAGTCCAATGGACCGCGTCCCGGCATTTGCAGGAGTTCCTGCTCTTTCGGCAGCTTTTGCATACACCCCATGCCATGCTGCCACGCATAAAACACTTCGATTCGATTTCCCAATGTACGAATCAGGTCGGCAAGCAGTGTTTCGTCCTGAGGCAAATGGTACGGTGCCAGGGCCACCGCCAGGTGTGGATCCGGACAAAGGTCGACCAGCCATTTCAGTGCGTCGGCGGATTCGAACAGGTTCCCGCCGTGATTCTCAATGGCGATCGTGACGCCATTCGCCTGTGCGATTGCCAGGTGGGGTTGCATCTGGTTCACAAAGTGTTGAACACCCTGTTTGAGTTCGTTGCCTTTCAATCCTTTGGGACCTTTGCCACCCGTGACGATCGTGGAGCAGCCCAGGCGTTTGGCCAGCGGCAATTCGTCTGTCAGTCCGAATGGGCCGAGTTTGTACTGCGTGATGCAGCCCAGACGAATCTCGTGCTCGGTCAACAAGTCGGCGAAGGACTGCTCTCCCATTTGCTCCAGCTGCTCGCGTTGATTTCCATGCACTTTGGGCCAGATGTCAATTGCAGCCGCGCCGATCTTTGCCACTTCCGGCATGATCTCTGCCAATGCTGTGTAGCCGTACATGCAGGAACCCAGCAGATAGCGAGGCTCAACAGTCTGGTCGTCAGCTGCCGCCGGTGCGTCCATGGGACGAGCAATCGTGAGGGCGCCTGCCACGAGGGCCGTGAATTTCCGGCGAGTGATCGACAAATGGTGTTGCTGCATGGGGGTTGCCTCGGTGAATTTTTGGCACAGGCAAGTTGCTTATTCGATTGAGTCGCCAAGGCAATACAGGAACTCCTGCCGTTTGCCCGCTACATCCTGTGCCACACGCGTATAGATCCGACTGTCACAAATCACCGGGGTGGCAAAGACACTGTTTCCCAGTTGGTTTTTCGCCAGCAGCTGAAAACGTTCCGGCGATGCGGCAAACACAAATGTCGTACCGGACTCGTTGGTTGCATAAATGCGGTCGCCAACGAGGACCGGAGAACTGCTGAAGGTTCCGCCAAGCCGTGCCTTCCACAGTTCGTCGCCGGTCGCGGCAACTCGACAGGTGGCGACTCCGGCATCCAGCACTGCATAGAGGCTGCCATCCTGAACCAGCATCGACGGCACGTACGAGCGCAAGTTAATTCTCCAGACTTCGTTGCCGGAACCGTCTGCGGTCACGGCTGAGATATGGTTTTCCGGATAGCCTCCACTTGTAAAAATATGAGTTCCGTCGGTGACGGTTGACGTGACGCATTCGGTGGTCGCACCTTTGACCTCCCAGATTTCCCTTCCGGTCATGGGATCCAGACTCGTGACCAGATCACACCCGGTGAGCAACAATTGTTCTCGGCCAGCGATGTTCAGAATGATTGGCGAGGGATAGTTGGGCTTCACCGGCCGCTCGCGCGTCCAGACGATTTTACCGTTGTCGCGATACAGGGCCGACACCGCACCTCCCCCCTTATTGTCAGCCGACACAATCACGAGGTGGTCATAGAGGGCCGGTGAACTGCCATACCCCTGATGAATGACATAGTCACTGATTTTTTGCTGCCAAAGCCGTCGACCGGATGCAAGTGTCAACGCTGTCGTATAGACCGCCCCGTCATTTAGGAAATTGACGAAGACACTTTCGCCGTCACATGCGGGTGTCGTTGAAGCTAGAGATGCCTTTTTATTTCCCTCGATCGGAAATCCGCCGTCATGAACGACTTCTCTCCAGACTTCCGTCCCATTCGATCGGTCCAGACAAATCAGCAACTGTTCCTGCCTCTGGTGATCTGCCGCCGTCAGCAGGACACGATCCCCGACGACAATGGGTGAGCCGTGGCCTCGACCGGGAATGGGCGACTTCCAGGCAATGTTCTCCGATTCGCTCCAGGTCATCGGCGGATTCTGATCCGGATGAGCAATTCCGTTGCATTCCGGTCCCCGCCACCACGGCCAGTCGCGTTCCAAAATCTCACCCGCCTGAACGACGACTGAGCAGGCGGCAGCAAAGCAGACGAACCGAAAGCATAAAGTGAA
>JBDOMX010000052.1:0-3510 GCA_039831615.1 Planctomycetaceae bacterium | reverse complement strand
ACGGCTTCCGCACGCAGAATGCATACGAAACAGCCCTCTACCACAACCTTGCAGACCTACCCATGCCAAACTTTACCCACTGTTTCTTCTGAGGAGGCAGGAAAAGGAGTGGGTTTCTGGAAGATCATTCCAATACCACGGCGAAGCTGAGCCGCTGACCTGCGCCGGTCGTAAATGTCACGACGGTCGACAAGAACCCGACCGCTGATGTGTGCCCCCGGCACAAGATCTGTCATGCGATTGAGCGCCGACAAAAAACTGCTTTTCCCGCAGCCGGACGGACCCACGATTGCGGTAATCTGACCGGATGGAATTGTCATTGTTGCTTCGCGTACGGCAGTGACCGATCCATAATGGATGCTGAGCGATTCCGTTTCGATCACAGGACGATTCCTCCTCGTGCGTTCTGCCCGGATCCACCAGATGCCAGACGTGACAGCATCATGGCAACGGCGTTAATGATAAGAATCAACGTGATCAGGACCGCTGCTGTTGCATAGGCTCGCGGATTACCGCCGGGCACATTCATTGTGAGCTCGTAGATATGGACACTCAGCGACCGGCCTGAGTCCAGCAATGATTCCGGCATCCGCGTCACGTATCCCGACGTAAGAATCAGTGCTGCTGTTTCGGCCAAAGCTCGTCCAATTCCCAACACCAGCCCGGCCCCAAGGGCCGATGCCGCCATCGGCAACTCAATCTTCAGGAGTGTCGTGACGCGTCTGATGCCCAGTCCGGCTGCACCGAGTCGATATTCGTTGGGAACGGCGCGCAGCGCCTGTTCGGACGTGCGGATCAGGACTGGCAGAATCATGCAGGCCAGTGTCAGCCCACCGGCCAGCACGGAATAGCCCATTCCCAGGGCGATGCAGAACAATGCGTTGCCGAATAGTCCGAACACGATCGACGGAACGGCCGCGAGCACGTCAAGACTTCGACGGACGACGGTCCCGGACCATGTCGAATCTCGCGTGTATTCTGCCAGCCCGATCGCGGTTGCCAGTGAAACTGGTACGGCAGTGATCAGCGTCACAGCCAGCAGCAGTGATGTTGGAACAATGATCGTCACAATTCCGCCGGATCGCCCGGAATTGTCCGGAGTGCCAAGCACAAATTCCAGGGACAGCTGCGACACTCCGCGAATCAGGACATCGGCCAGAATCCATGCGAGAAGGCCGAAGATTAATGCGGCAGCAGTCCAGACTGCAATGCCAGCCAGGCGATCTTTGAGTGCGGTGACACCCGGCCGCTGGCGGAGCACATTCGCGTTAACCATGTCGTCTGACTCCGATGCGTTCTGCAATCACGACCAGCACCAGAACGGCCAGCAGCAGCACCAGACCACTCACAAACAGCACCGAACGATGAGCACTCGTGGCATAACCCATTTCCAAAGCCATATTGCCGGTGAGTGTGCGCACCGGACTCACGATCGAATCGGGCATCTGCACGACATTTCCTGCGACCATCACGACGGCCATGGTTTCCCCCATCGCCCGTGTCATCGCAAGGAGCAGTCCGGAAGCGATTCCGCCACGAGCAGCCGGCAAGGCGATCTGGATTACGATCGCGCGACGGCCAAGTCCCAGAGCCGCTCCTCCTGCGATTAATTCCGGAGGCACGGCTGACAGCGCGGCACGCGCCGTCAGCGCAATCAGCGGCAGGATCATCAGGCTCAATATCAGTGTGGCGGCCAGCAGGCTCTGCCCGCTGCCGCCAAGTGGCGCCAGCAACGGGACAAGCACCACGAGTCCCCAGAGACCAAAGACTACTGACGGGATCCCCCGCCTGCAGTTCGATGAGTCGACGATGCCAGCGCTCGACCATTCCTGATGCGTAGAAGCAGCCAAAAACTGCTGAGCAAATCCCCAGCGGCATGGCGATCAGCGTGGCGCCGGCGGTGGAGACCAGTGTGGCCACGATCATCGGCAGGAGGTTGAATTGATCTGAAAGTGGATGCCAGCTGTCGTCGTGAATGAATCGAGTCATGCCGATCCGCCGCAGCGCCGGAACTGACTCGATCACGACGAATGCAATGACCATCAGCACGACCGCAGCAGACAGAACTGCTGCCGCTCGAGTCACTACAGTCAGCCACCAGTCAGCGTTGTATCGGAACGAAGTATTGCTCAACGACGAGGTCATGCACTTCCTGCGACTGGCAGTAGTTGACGAATTTTATGGCCAGTGGTCCGGGGCGCCGCCCTGTGACCAGATTCAGGGATCGACTGAGTGGGAACTCGCCGGAGGCAACCGTGTCTGTCGAGGCTTCGATTCCGCCGACAGGTAACAGTCGAATGGGAACTCCAGCCTGAGAATCCGCTACGGCCGTTCCAATGGACACATAACCGACGGCACCGACGGCACCGGCGACCGTCTTGATCCCGTGTTCGTTGTCGCCGACGACGACATCCGGTTTGACGCCAGGATTGTCGATTCGAAAGTGACTAAGGAATACAGCGAGCGTGGCGCGTCCCTCCGCCTTGTGAACGACCGTGATCGGACAGTCCGGTCCCCCCAGGTCCCGCCAGTTGTTAATGCGATCGGTATAGATGCCGACCACGGCCTCATCAGAGATTTCAGTCACGGAATTTGTTCGGTTGACAATCAGGCAGACACCATCGGCGGCAATGGGATGAGCCGTCAGGCCGGACTCACCATCGGCAAGCTCCCGACTGACCATCCCGATATCGACGACTCCTCCCCGGGTATCAGCGACACCCTTCCCCGAACCTCCGGACTGCACGTCAATCCTGACATCCGGGTGCTCGCTTTCGAAACGTTTTGCAATTTCGGTGACCAGCGGAGCGACAGTGCTGGAGCCGGTAATGGTCAGCCTTCCGGTCAGTTGCGTACTGCTGCCGGCGTTGGCTGCAATCACTGACGAATCGTTGCCGCCGCAACCGGTCAGGCTTGTGATTGTGAGGCACAACATCAAATATGACAAAGTAAAACGCATCGACTCCTCCGTTGCAGGTCAGTCCCTGAAGTGACATCAGTCGAACGAAATCAGGCAGCACCCTAAATTGATCGCTCGACCGTGGCGCTTCCCCTGGACTGATCTCGCCAGCGAGTACAGGACCTGCTTTCCTTCGCGCTCAGCCGTTACCAATCCGGCATCGCGCAGAACTCTCAGGTGATGTGACAGCAGGCTTTGTTCTACATCGAGCGAGCCATTGATCTCACCAACGTGCATGGGGCCTGACAGCAACAATTCGATCACTGCCAGTCGAGTTTCGTCCGCCAGCACCTTGAGGACGCTGGCGCACGAAACTTCTTCCCCCGATTCGGGATCGATCACCGTCAGGTCACTGGTCATGCTCTGGCCAACATATGAATATCAGTTCAAATGAACATCTATTCAACCGACGATGGACGATGACGTCAAGGCCCACAGGCGAATGTTGAAATGATCAGCCAACACAGACCCGAACATCTGTGATCTATCGCACGGCAGGACAGAAACCCGTCGGTGGGTGGCAAACGCATTGACCGCGGTGTCGCCGGATC
>JBDOMX010000343.1:0-3510 GCA_039831615.1 Planctomycetaceae bacterium | reverse complement strand
CACGGCGGCCCGGACCGGCAGTTGTCCGCGTCGAGCGGCCGAATAACAGATGTCTGTGAGTGCTGCATCGTCGCAACCGCGGATCCGCTTGGCGTATCTTGTCGCAAGTTGTTTCAGGGCGCCTTCGCATTGCGCGGATAACGGCAGGACAAACGGGGGCCGAAACGGTTTTTTCGTCAGCGCTTCCGACTTGACGGCACGGTATTCTCCTACGACCACGTGAGCATTCGTTCCACCAAAGCCAAAAGAGTTCACGCCCGCGAGAGCGGGCCCTTTGCTAGGCCACGGTGTGAGACTGGTGTGAACGCTCAACCCGAGACGATCCAATGGGATCTCCGGATTCGGCAGTTCGAAGTTCAGGCTCGGTGGCAGTTGCCGATGCTGAATCGACAGTGCCGTTTTGATGAGTCCGGCGATCCCGGCTGCTGCGTGCAGATGGCCGATGTTCGTCTTGACCGAGCCGATCTGCAGAGCTTGTGCTCGCTGCTGTCCAAGAACGCGACCGAGCGCCTCGCATTCGATGGGGTCCCCGGCCGGCGTTCCAGTGCCGTGCGCTTCGACGTAATGCACATTCGCCGGCATCACCCCCGCCTTACCGTACACTTCTCGGAGCAGCGCCGACTGGGCGTCCGCGCTGGGGCGAGACAGCCCCAGAGTTCTGCCGTCCTGATTCGTTCCGGTCGCCAGAAGCACGGCGTAGATCCGGTCTCCATCCGCCTCAGCTTGCGACAAACGCTTGAGAACCACGATGCCGCAGCCCTCCCCCCGCACGTATCCATCGGCTCGGGAATCGAACGACCAGCAGCGACCGGTGGGCGAGAGCATCGTCGCTTGACAATAACCCACATAGGCTTCGAGGCTCAGGATCACGTTGACGCCACCGGCGAGTGCAGTCTCTGACTCGCCCGTGTGAAGACTCTGGCAAGCGCGGTGAACCGCGACGAGGGAGGACGAGCAGGCGGTTTCCACCGTCTCACTGGGTCCCTTGAGGTCGAGGACATACGAGATCCGGTTCGCAGCAATGCACATGCGGCCTCCGGTATTGGTGTACGCGTTGATCGACTGCGGATCACACGCTTGCAGATGGAGGTACTCATCCGTGCTGATCCCGATGAACACACCGATCTTTTTCGTGGCGAGTTGGCCTGGATCGGCCCCGGCATCCTCCAGCGCTTCCCAAGTGCATTCCAGCGTGAGCCTTTGCTGCGGGTCTATGCGTGAAGCCTCCTTGGGAGAGATGCCGAAAAACTCGGCGTCGAATTGATCGATACCGTCAAGAAATCCACCGGTGCGAACGTACGTTTTTCCGGGCCGACCGGGCTCGGGATGATAAAAGGCGTCGATCGGCAGTCGATCAGCCGGAATGTCACCGAGCGCGTCAGTCCCCTCGCAGAGAAGCTTCCAGTAGCTCTCCGGACCATTCACTTCGCCTGGAAGTCTGCAACCAATGCCGACGATCGCGATCGGTTCCGAGTTTTCAACGTTCACTGCTATTTATTCCGGAGGATCTTCGGTCAGAGGTGCCAGGATCGAAGGCACAAGCCTTTACGACTTTCAACCAAACGTTCTGTTCATCGCATGCACCTTATTTTCGGTGGCTCCATTCTTTCGCTCCGCGAGCAGCATTGCAATTGCGATCCAGTACTACGCTGTCTTATTGCATATTTATGGACCCCCTGAGCGAGGGCCCTGCTGTGTGTCGGTGAGGCACGCCGGACGTCGCGAGGTCACCGAGAAATCGATCGCGACCGCGCAGTCAAAACGGCACCTCCGCGATTCGCTACCTGCGCCTGGAGGGCGCATCCTCGGTCAGCCGGCCGTCAAAATTCGAAGCGTCGGTCGAAAAGACCGAGGGCATCAACACGATCCACTTCGCGCACTCGGTCGCCCCCACCTCGGTCTCTAATCGCAAGTCACTATCCTGCGGCGGTGCCACAGTTCAAATGTTTTGGTTTAGTGGCCGTAAAGCGCCTCCAGGGCCGTCTGCAGTTCGACGGGGATGCTGAGCGGATCAAGTACGGCCCCCTTGCCTCGTCCTTTCTTCGGCATCTTGGCCTTGATGTTCTCCCACAGATTGCGGAATGTGGGCATCTCATCGCGTTTGATCAGATTGTCAGCGATCGGCACGCGCGGCAGCTTGACAATGCCACATTCGATGGCATCCATCAGCGAAAAATCACTCATTGTCCAGGGGGAAAGTGTGCCTTCGGCGTAACCGGACCCGCGCAGGAAGAATGGTGTGGCGGAAAGGTCCGTCACACGCTGGACGCCCAGCTTACGCTTGATGGCTTCGATGCCGGAAATCCACAGGCGTGCCGCCTCGTTGTTTTTGTCGGCTTCTTTCTTCTCATCACTCTTCAATTCGACATCATCTTCGTCCGGCGGCTTTTCCCGGTAGCAATGATGGGCCTCATCATTCAGCACCATGATGTTTTTGAGGCCCATCAGGTCCGGCATCACTCGCCGCAGCATCTGGCCTTCGGTTTCCAGAGTCTGCATTTTTCTTCGCGCCAGCCTTCCAGAACCGCGCGCGTTCCTTTGGCAATGTCGATTCGCTCCCTCAGCTTGAAGGCGTGAAAGTTCGTGATGACGATTTTGGCTTTGCCCAATTCCGGAAGCATATCTGCGGGAACGATCTCACGGCTTTCGTAGTAGCTTTCCGGATCATTCGGCAGCAGGACCCGCAATCGGTCTCGGATGGTGATTCCGGGCGCGACGATCACGAAACCACGTGTGAACCGCTTACTGCCGGGCCGACAGACGGAATTGATGGTTTGCCAGGCAATCAGCATTGCCATCACTGTGGTTTTGCCAGCACCCGTGGCCAGTTTGAGTGCCAGGCGACTCAATTCGGGGTTGCCCTCATTGTTGGCGCCGATGATATGCTGCAGAAAGCGGTCGCCTTTTTTACCCAGCTTTGGAGCGACTTCCGTCAGCCAGATGGCGGTCTCAACAGCTTCGACCTGGCAGAAGAAGGGACGAACGCCCTGAAACGGATAGTGCCGCCAGTGCTGCAGCAGTCGGGCTGTCTCCGGTGTGACGCGCCACATGTTGGGGTCCGGGATCGTCCGCCAATCGTCAATAGCGCGGCGCAGTTCGTTGATCAGCTGGGTGTGAGCGTACTGCTGCGCATTTGTTGAGATTCCCTTGTCATCAGTGAATCCAAAATCCTTTTGTTTTGTGGTCTTCTGCTTCTTTGGCTTGGGGATCGGCGTGATGAACTCCGCCTGCCGTCGTGCGTCCTTGATCAGCGTGGTCGGCTGCCCTGACTTGTCGAGTTCCCTGTGCCGCGCCGGATAGTCATACGGCGAGTTGAGGATCGGCTGGGAGAAAAAGTCTGCGGTCATTGCTCAATCGACACTGCACTCAACAATGAAATAGGCCACTTTGGGCCAGCCCTGTGAAGGTGTGAAATTACTCATTTCTTCTTGCGAGTAACTTCGCCGTGGCGACGTGTTGTCCATTTCCGGAATACTTGCGTTTGGGTTGCCGGCGTTTTGGTCCTCGTGT
>JBDOMX010000376.1:0-3516 GCA_039831615.1 Planctomycetaceae bacterium | reverse complement strand
CGTCAGTTTTCGTCTGGAAGACTGCCACCTTTGCGGGCCGTTCACGTGCCCAATGGTGAGCTGAGCGGTCAAGCTCAAGGCCAACAGAACGTGAGTGAGGCAGATGCAATCATTGAGCAGATCTGCGAATGTCTGCAAATGCCCGAGTACGACGGTAAAACCTTCGGCGTCATCTCACTGACGGGGAAAAAACAAGCGAAATATATAGGTGAACAGCTGATCGAGCGTATCGGCCCCGACATTCTTCAGAAACGTCGGCTAATCTGCGGTGATTCGTACACGTTTCAAGGGGATGAACGCGACATTATTTTTCTCAGCATGGTCACCGCCACACGCCGATCGGGAAGAAACGACATGCTTCCCAGGGCACTGACAGGAAAGACGTACAAACAACGATTCAATGTCGCCGTCAGTCGAGCCAAAGACCAAATCTGGTTGTTTCACAGTGTCTCATTGGATGAACTCAGGAACCCACAGGACATGCGACGATTGTTGCTGGAACACTTCACTCACCAGCAAGCAACGGAAGAGGTAGAAGTCCCCGATATCGCCGAGGTGAGACGAAGGTCGGAACGGACGGGAGCCTTGGAGAATTCGCAACCAGACCCTTTCGCCAACTGGCTTGAAGCGGATCTGTATGTGGACTTGAAAGAACGGGACTTTCGAGTTCTCCCGCATATGCCCACTGGAGTCGGCGATTATTCGATCGATCTTGTTGTTGATGACGGCCAGCAACGTGTTGGAATCGAATGCGAGGGAGAACACTGGGACGGTGAGGAAGCGTTCGCGATTGACTTTGATCGACAGCAACAACTCCGCAGAGCCGGATGGAAGATTTTGCGCGTTCGCGGCAGTGAGTATCGATACAACCCGACTCAGACTGTTGACCGTCTCTGTAATGACCTCGCACACTTTGGGAATCTAGACGCGGCAAACAACACGCCCCCGAACGAAGGCAACGATTCAGGGATTTCGACGGACTCGCCAAGCATGCAGGTCAGTGCTGCGACGCCAACGGAGAAACCGAACGACGTCAATGCGGCCAGTGAATTCAGGAGAAGCCAGGACAATGAACTGCGATCCACTGAGACGATTGTCCAGCCGCCACAGATCTCGCCCAGCCATGATGATCTTGCCACGACTTTATTGCGAGAACAAGCAGACAGAGATTCCGGTAAAGAATCGACGATGAGCGGTCGGCTCGGAACGACAGACGAGTTCGTGACCTGCGAGATCAGCGGCACGCAAGTTCTCGCCGACGAGGTTTCAACGAGCGAAATTTCTGGAAGAGTATTCCGTAGTGACGCAGAGCAGGTATCGGCAGTATCGGGCACACGAGGGCACCGACAGGAATTCGAAAAATGCGAATTCACCGACGTCTTGGTTCTTCCAGAAGAGCTGATCAGTTGCGCCCTTTCCGGACGCCTATTTCGGAGGGACGAATTGGTAACCTCTTCACTCTCTGGCCGAATGTCCCATTCAACGGAAGGACGGCAGTGCGAATATACCGGGCGAGACCTATTGAGTGACGAGGTCGCCGTGTCTGACTTAACGGGCAAAACCACGGCGCGACAAAATCTGATGAGGTCAGAAATCTCTGGTAGGCGAGGTGTGCCATCGGAGATGATAACGTGCCTGACCAGCGGCCGACGGGTATTGCGAGATGAAGTAACCAACTCAGCCGTAGCCGATGAAATTAGCTCGGCCCCATCTGCAACATCGCGTCCATCTACGCCCACGCCGCCAATTTCACCTGGGAAAGCTCTGGAGGACAATCCATTCATCAGTGCAGCCTCTTTAAAGTCGCCGTCTACGCTTCGCGAGTACACCGTTAAGGAACTCGGTGAAATCGCCAAGAAAGTCGGCGTTGATAATTGGCGGAGTCTCCGCAAAGAACAGCTGGTTCAGACCTTGGTACGCCACGCAAAGCGTCGTGAAGCGGCGAAGTTGAAGAAGGGCTCCACGAGTCAAGCCACGCGACCGCTGACGGTTGACACGGACAGTCTAGAGCAAGATGTCCGAAGCGCCGACTCACGTGCGAAGTACTCGGTCGCCGCCGGCGAAAACGGCATGGAGGTCCGGCTGAGCTTTCGCCTTGAAACTGGGGAACGAACATTCGTCACCTCACAGAAATATCCCGAAATCGTCGAGATGGTGAACAGGGCCATGGAACGGACGGGGCAGGCACCAGGCGGAGTTTTTTGGGTCAACGAGTTTGGACAGGTATTGATTCGGACGGCCGGTAAAGGCGCGAGCTACATCGTCGCGGGCAATTGTGATCGCAATCTGCGCTTCGAGTTTTCCGGCAAGTTGATCAGCCCGGAACCGCCGCGCACTTTGCGACCCGGACAGGTCTGGCCTGGCCCCATTGCCGGGATCCCATATGCACTGACTGCCGACGGCACAAATATAAAGTCAAAAAATTCCAACAAAGCGGCGGACAGAAGGCTTTCCGAAGACGTTGGATCGGCTGCTGCAAATCGATTGGCCCAGCGGTTGTCTCAACTCAAGCCAGGTGGAGGGCGTATCTATATTACGGAGGCACGATATTTCTTTTCACCGATCCATGTCGATGACAAATGGCAGCTGATCTATCTCGGTGGACTTGAGAACGACAAGTGGTTTTCGCTCGCCTCTGTTGGCACAAAATGACGCGAACTATCGGTGTTCGCTTTGGCCGATCTTACGACTCGAAATAGGCAGTTACGAGAAAGTACTCGCACCGATCCCGTCCTATTCAAAAGCAGCTACAATCGTGGGAAGAGAAATTGTTCAATTCCTCTCAAGCAGGAGAGGATATCAAACAAGGATCACGAGTCATGGGAAGAAAGCGGGGAAGGAAACAACAGCCGGAGGTGATCCTCACACATGCAATCACGGAGAAGATCCGTGAATATTTTGCTGGTGTCTACGGCGGGTCGTCTCATGGTGATTTCACTAGAATCTTCTCCGTGATTGAGGACGAGGCGGCGAAATTACTTGCCACACCAGATTTTCACGATGACGAGATCAACCTGAGTGGTCTGACAGGCCTTTCCGACGCGGCGGCGGAGAGCCTCAGTAAGCACGAGGGCGAGCTCGACCTCGGCGGCCTGACCAGCCTGTCGGACGCGGCGGCGGAGAGCCTCAGCAAGCATGAGGGAGAACTTCGGCTTTGCGGACTTGAATCGTTGCTGGACAGTCCGGGACATGTCGCACTAGCAGAAAAACTTGGAACACAACATGATCCAAACGAATGGTCTCCGCCCACGCTCTGCCTCCAGGGCCTGACAGAACTGTCGACAGCTGCGGCCCGAAAACTCGCTCTGCATCCCGGGGAACTTAGCCTTGATCGCCTAACTGAAGTGTCCGATGAAACGACCCTGGCCCTGGGGAACCACTGTCCGAATCTCCCCTATTTCTCCCAGTTGTTTGCCACGGTGGAATTAAAGAATCGCCTGCGCAAGGTGATCCGGTTGGCAAATGCCCAGGCCCGGGCGGCGCTAGCGACGGGGAAAAGCAATCTCACTCTGGTCC
>JBDOMX010000462.1:0-3519 GCA_039831615.1 Planctomycetaceae bacterium | reverse complement strand
AGTAATTCTTCCGTGATCTCAAGCGACATACAAAATGTTGTCGCCGATTCGTTCTACAAGGGCCAGGTCACTTTTACCTGTTTTTCCAAACAACCCGTGAACGCTTACCAGAACAACGACCCGCCCTTTGACACTTTGTGGTATTGTCCGTCGTGAACATTTGTTTTGATCAGCTCCCTGATTGTGATGTGCAGTGTCAGACTCCAACTCCAGCAACGGTTTCGATCGCGTTGCTCAATTTCTGTTCGAAAACTCGCTGTTCCTCATCGGAGGCTCGATTGTCGCGCTGATCTGGGCGAATTCAGACACCCAGTCATACCACCAGCTCCTGCACACGTCACTGGTTCCCGGATCGAGGGACGACGGGTATTCATTGCTGCATGTCGTGAATGACGGCCTGATGACGTTGTTCTTCGCGATGGCAGCAAAGGAAGTCTGGGAATCATTGCTGCCTGGGGGAGTTTTGTCGAAGTGGCGGACTGCGGCTACGCCCTTGATGGCAACTCTGGGAGGCGTGCTGGTGCCTGCCGGTGTTTACATCGCCGGCTGCTGGATGACCGGAACGTGGGACAGTCTGGGACGTGGCTGGGCGATTCCGTGTGCCACCGACATCGCGTTCAGTTATCTGGTGGCTCGCATCGTCTTCGGCGCTGGACATCCCGCTGTTGCATTCCTGCTGTTGCTGGCCATCGCCGACGACGCAGCCGGACTGTTGATTCTGGCCGTTGCTTATCCACAGGAAGCTCTCCAGCTGCAATGGCTGGCGGGCGCAGTCGGTGCTGTCGCCCTGGGAGTTGTCATGCGCCGCTGTGGTATTCGAAGTTTCTGGTGGTACCTGATTGGCCCAGGCGTGCTGAGCTGGCTGTCTTTCCACTACGCTGGCGTCCACGCGGCTTTGGGCCTTGTCCCCGTGATTCCAACGATGCCCCACGCGAAAACTGATCCCGGATTATTTGCGGCACATGTCGATCATCACGACACGCTCAGTGAATTTGCGAGCTGGTGGAAAAACCCGGTCGAGCTGATTTTGGGACTGTTCGGCCTCGTCAATGCCGGAGTTGTGATGTCTCACACCGGCACCGCCACGTGGCTGGTGCTGGCCGGACTGATGATTGGCAAACCGGTTGGCATCACGCTGTTCACGTTTCTGGCGGAGAAACTCTTCCGACTGCAACGGCCGGACGGCATGACGTACCGGCATGTCGTGACCGTGGGTGTGACCGCCGGGATTGGTTTTACGGTGGCGTTGTTTGTCTCCACGGCTGCTTTCTCCGAACCAGGGCCCATCCAGGATTCTGCCAAGATGGGAGCACTGGCCAGCTTTCTGGCGGCGGTGCTGGCGATCATCGTGGCCAGGGTCTTGCGGGTTTCAGCGCCAGTCGATCGACCGCGAGAGCACTCAGGGCAGTCGCAGGACGTTCATCGGGACACGACTTCGTACCGGCCTGACATCAGCTGATCAAGGTTGCGTTCGCAGCACCGGCTGCAGCCTGCACGACGCCAGCGTGCCTGGCCGATGCCGGACGACTCTCATCTGCCACTCGGCTACAGCGTAGTACGCTGATTCGTGGCCGCGAGGAAGGTGCCAGAGCTCATGATCTTCGGCCGCCACGAGCCGAGACCGGCCACGACTTTTCGAAAACTGCTCTAAATCGGCGGCAGCGTACGATCCGGCTGAGTCGCCGGCTTCGCGACGTCTTCCAGCGGAAGGAATTGATTCTGGTCCGGATTGAAGGCGAAGACATCACCGGTTTCGAACTTATACACCCAGCCGTGCAGCTTGAGATCGCCTCGCCCCACCGCCGCCGCGACGGATGGATGTGTTCTCAGACTCTCGAGTTGAACGAGGACGTTTTCCTCGACGGTCAGAGTCAGTCGCTTGTCGGTATCAGTCAGGTGTCCGTAGTTCTCCTCGACGATACGGCGTGTCGATTCAGCGTGCTGAAGATAGGCTTTGACCGCGGGCATGTTCTCGACGCTCTGAGGATTGAGCAGCCCGGCCATCGCACCGCAATGAGAATGACCACAGATGATGATATCTTTGACCTTCAGGGCGCTGACCGCATATTCGATTGTCGCAGCTTCACCACCCAGCACGGCACCGTAGGCCGGAACGATGTTGCCGGCCGTCCTTTGAATGAACAGTTCACCCGGTTTGGTTTGTGTCAGCCGGTTCGGATCGATGCGTGAATCCGAACAGGTGATGAAAAGAGCCAGCGGATTTTGGCCATCGACCAGCGTTTCGAAGAGCTTCTGGTCTTCGCTGAATGCGTGTCTCTGAAACTCGTGTATTCCATCAACGAGCTTTTGCATCTCGCAAATCCCTGTTTCTTGGCCGGATTCAGCTTCTGCAGCTGCTTGCATGCGACCTGCAAACATTTGCAGATCCTGTTCGCGGCGATTGTAGCGACTCGCTGCCGGGACGGCGCACGACGCCTCCAAATCCATCAGAAAACGCAGTCGAAACGCCTCGATGGTGCATCGCAGGAACCTCAACGCACGAGTTCTCGACCAGCCAGATTCCCAATGGCATGCTGCGTGCATTCACCAAGTCGGTTCCATTTGCGTCGGTCCGCGGTTTTCGTGAGTCCTGTGCATGGATTGCCGGATTCCCAGCTCAGATACCGCCGGAGGCACTGCCGTGCCAGCCGTGGAACTCGAAGAATACTCCCCCGCAGTCGTTGATCACACTCGTGTGCATTCCGCGCTGCGCCACTCCGTCGAGCACGCGGCGCACTTCCTCCCCGCTCAGGGGCCAGTCACCGTCTTCGTGCATCACAATACGCTCCACGCCTTCGAACACCTTGCTTTTGACGAGGGAGTTCAGGCTGGGGGCGATTATACGGCTGTCACGCGTATCTTCCGGAAGGACGATATCGGGAAAAACTGGAGCGCGGCCGGATTCGCGTGGCAGATCTGGAAGTCGTCCTGTTGGAAGATCTTCGTGACGAAGCCGATCGGCTGGTGGCGAACTTCGGCACCCGCTACGCGCTGCGGCTGGCGATGCTTCAATTTCCGTTGTATACGGGCTCGCCCGCTGAGCTGAGATGGGTCGTCGCGGAAACTGATGCCCTGCGGAAGTTCCGGGACGAGGTCGCTCCCTCAACTCGATCGCAGGTGATGACGCAGACACAAAACTGGCTTGCCCGATACCTGCAGCGAGAGGAGACGAATGGTCAGCCCTCAGGACAGGAGGTGCTGGACGATCTGCTGGAGCAGTTCGACCCGAATTCCGTCAGCGACTGGGATGAGGGCACTGCCGAGCTGTTCGTGCTGAATTTCCTGTGGCGAGTCTGTTGCAACGGGATTCGTCAGGTTCCTGAGGCTTCGCGGTCATCCACAACTCAGCGGGAGGTCGGCCGTCGGCCAGACGGGGCGCGAAGTTTCAGTGTGTAAATTGCAGTGTTTCGGCGAGGAACTGCTCGTTCCATCCGGCGCTTTGTCTCTTTCCCTTGAGGCTGTCGGTGGAGGGATGATGCCTTAACAGGCTGATGGCGACTCTCCGCAGCCAGGAGAGAT
>JBDOMX010001195.1:0-3524 GCA_039831615.1 Planctomycetaceae bacterium | reverse complement strand
GAATCCGATTGGGCGTCGGGTGTGTGATCTTCGTCGACGAAGGGGGTTTGCCAGAGTTGGACTGCATGGTGTTTCTGAGGCTCGTCTTGAGTTTTGAAACACAGCAATTCGCCAGCCGGGAAGAGTGAGAATCCATTGCAGATCATGGGAGTGTCGACCTGCTGGCTGATCAAGTTGTAGTTCAACAATACGTAGACGCCCGACCTTCGATTGTAGAAGACGTGCAGATGGTCCTCTCCATTGGCAGCTGGTATTCGACGTTCAAACAGCATGTCCTGTAACTGAGTGTCGAACGTTTTGTATTCGCCGGTCTGCAGGTAGAAACCGCTCGAGAAAATCAGCCCATGATCGTCGGGGAGCAGGACGCATGCGTCTTGCAGGCTGTCCATGCGGATTGCTTTTTGAATCTTGTCGTTGTAGATGAAATATCGGTAATCCGGCTCCTGGTAAGGCCGGATTTTGATCGCGATGAGATTTCCGATGCTGGCGTAGTAGACTTCGGCGTCGTCGAGGGTCTGATCTTTGTCGGTGACGGGTTCCGAATAGATTCCTTCACCCGAGTCGGTATTGTTTTCAATTTTGATCGTCAGGTCGCCGCCCACTGTCTCGACAAATACACGATCCTCAATGGAAATATGTGGGTGCAACCCCTGCTGGTGAAAATCCCGATGCGTGCGGATGCAGGCGAACTCATGCTGATTCGGGAATTTGACCTCGTGTTCACTGCGATTGTCGATGTAGATCAGACTGTCGCCGTCCACCACCCATTTGAACGACTTGATATCCTGCTCGCTGTCGCCGACACGAAACACCATGTGGAGCGTCGGACCATCCAGTAAAAAACGAGCGAAGACAGCATTCTTGTAGTAGCGGTAGACGTCGGAAAAATCCTTGGCGAAGCGTTCGTCGTCAATCAGGGACAGGTCCTGTTCGTGCAGGGATTCTTCTCGAAACGCATACATCGAAAAGACGTCACTCAGGTTCATTTCACTCTTCAGGCCGAAACGAACGTTGTAGCCGAAAATAAATCGGTTCCCAATCGAGATCATGTCCCGGGGCACGCAGTTGTGAGCGGTCGTGATCCGCTCGGTACTCAACAGCTTCGTGTCGATTGATCCGAAAACATCCTTGCGTCGTTCGTTGAGTTGTTGCAGTCTTTCCGTGAGAGTGCGCGCGTGCGTGTTGAGTCGGTTGCGTATGATTTCATACGTACCGGCCTCAAGTTGATTTTCCGACTCCAACGCGTCTTGAGTGTTGTCCGAATCGGCTTGGGACATCGCCAAATCTCCGAGTGTTGGTGCGTGGCCGGGAGTTTGGGACGAGGGGTGAAATGCGTCTGTCGTCCGGTCACGACGTAGGGCACGGTTTGAGGTGGGGCTGCGCTCAAGTCAAACGCACCCCACCCCGTAGCCAGTGGATCACTTGGAACTGGTGTCCTGCAGACCCAGTCCCAACGAGGCAACGCGTTGACCGGCCAAACCCGCGCTGCGGACAACCTTCAACAACGAGTTCAGGTCACTCTTCGTACCGTCGTTGTCGGTTTCTACCAGCATCTTTCCGATCAGCGCTGCGATGGACAGGTCTTTGATGTCCTCAAAATTCATGCCAAACTGGGACACAAATCCATGCAAGCGGTCTTTGAATTCGGAAGCATCTCCGTCGAAAAAGGTCTCCTTGATGTCAGTCAACACCGAACTGTTGTTGACGTACCGGTCGATAGCCTTACCGCTCTTAATTGAGTCGACGATCTTGTCGAAGAACTGTGTTTCGCCCCCGACGATGTCGATGCGGGCGGTTTTGAGCGCTTCGCCGACAATTTTCGACTGGGCGTCCGCGATGTGTTGCTGAGCTTCAATCGCAGCGATCTCGATGTCTTTGGCTTTGTTCAAGTTCAGTTTGAACTCTTCATGCTCACGACCAACACCGTCGAACAGTTTCATCGCGTTGGCCTTCTCTTCGATTCCCGTCGCTTCAGCTGAGTACTTCAACTGGAGAATGTTGGCTTCGGCTGTGCCTTCTTTCTCGAGCGCGACGGCTTTGGCTTCCTGACCTTTTGCCTGAGCCACGGCTGTCCTTTGCAGGACACTCGCCTCGGCGGTGCCTTCCTTCTCGAGTGCGACGGCCTTCGCTTCCTGCCCTTTGGCTTCCGCGACAGCCTTAAGCTGTAAAACGTTTGCTTCTGCGGTTCCTTCCTTTTCTAAAGCGGTGGCTTTGGCCTCTTGGACATGCGCTTCGGCGAGGCCCGTTGCCGCCTGTTCGGCCGCGGTGGCTTCTGCCAGCATTTTGGTGGCCTGTGTGTCTTTCTCGGCCGCAGATCTTCGAGCTTCAGCTTCAACCACGAGTTGTTCCGCCTGAAGTGTGGCCGCAGTTCGCGCGGCTTCCGCGGATTTGACCTGCATGACCAGAGATTCTTGAGCAGTCATCTCGGCTTTGGTGACGGTGACCTGCTTCAATCGATCTGCGCCGGCAAACTCTTCCGTATCCTTGATCCGCTCCTGTTCTTCCACAACGGCGCGTTCAACGATCACCCGCTCGCGGATGACGTCTTGTATATTGCGTTTTTCGACTTCAATGGCCTTTTCTTTTTCGATATCGGCCAGGCCAACAATCCGCTCGCGTTCAGTCAGTTCCAGCATGCGGTCCTTTTCGACGCGCTCAATTTCGACGGCCTCGGTTCGCTCCTTGTTCTTTTGGGCGACGATGATTTGTCGGTCTTTGTTTTCCTCGGCGATTTGAACCTCTTCTTCCGTGGCGATCCGAGCTCGTTCCGATTTCAACCGTTCTTCCTCTTGCACCTGGGCGGCCGCGGCCTGTTGCCGGGCCGTAATTTCAGCGATTTCTCGAGATTGCTTTTCCTCGGCCGCGACACGCTGGCGGTCCAATTCCAGTATGGTCTCGCGGGCATTGACATCCTGCTTCTTGATCTCCATTTCCTTCTCGCGGGTGATGTTGTTTGACATCACATGTTCGCGGGCCGTCAGGTCGGTGATCTTTTTGATGCCTTCGGCATCGAGGATGTTGTTAGGATTCATCATCCCGAGATCGGTCTGCTCGAGGTAATCGATTGCGCAGTCGTCGAGCACATAGCCGTTGAGGTCCGTTCCGATAACCTTCAGGATCTCGTCTTTGAATTGATCTCGCTCGTTGTACAATTCCACAAAATCGAAACGCTTACCGACGGTCTTGAGGGCTTCAGAGAACTTGGCGTCGAACAATTCGATCAGAGCTTGGCGTTCTGATGCGCGGCGGCAACCCAGAGATTGTGCAACCTGAAGTATGTCCTGCGTGGTGTTGTTGACCCGCACAAAAAATGCCACTTCGATGTCCGCGCGGATATTGTCTTGGCAAATCAGACCCTGCTTGTCGCGACGATGAATCTCAATTCGCTTCACGGACAGATCCATCATCTCTGCGCGATGGATGATGGGCACGATCCAGGCTCCATGGCCAGTGGTCGCTTTCAAGCCTCCCATACCGGACTTGATGACGGCTTCCTCGGGACCGACCTTGCGATAAAATCGCGA
>JBDOMX010001101.1:0-3525 GCA_039831615.1 Planctomycetaceae bacterium | reverse complement strand
GCGTCCGGCTAATCTCGAGGAACTGATCCGAGTGGCTGAAGCCGTATCCGCAGGATTCAAGTATGTCCGCGTCGACCTGTATAACCTCGACGGTCGGATCATCGTGGGGGAACTGACGTTCTTCCCGATGGCAGGAACTTATTCCGGATACGGCGTCTACCAGATCGAACCACGGATGAGATTCGATTTGACTACACGACTTCCACCAATCAGCGATGGCCAGGTTCGGTTTGCATAGCCTGCATTTCCCGGTGAGAAATCCGAGTCAGGGCCGGATGTCACCGGATCTGGCAGCACTGCTTATTGACAACGAGCAACACCCGGTCTTTGGAACGTACGAACCCGAATCAGGAGCGTCGACATGCAGATACGGAGAATTTGCGGTGAGCTGATGGATGTGGTGAGTCCGCGACGGCGGGCGCACCTGCAGACAGCAACGGCGCGTCGCAATCTTCTGCTCAATGAATACCGTGAACTGGCGTTATTGAACTCCATCAAATGTCCGGATCGGAGTCTCAGAAATCTCAGCGCCAACGAGCTGCAGACGCTGTTAAAAGATGAGTCACTGCTTGACGAGTGGAACGTCGCGGCTTCGTCTCTTCAGGCACTGCAGCTGCCCGAAATGACAGGCGGAGTCAATCCGGGAGATCAGCGTGCCATCTACTATTTGATTCGGACTCTGCGTCCGCAGCGAATTTTGGAGATTGGAACGCATATCGGCTGTTCCACATTGAATATGGCCCTTGCCGCACGACCCCTCGACGGCTCAACGATTTGCACCGTTGACATACGCGACGTGAACGACAGCGTCAAACGGCCGTGGGAGAAGGCGGGAGCACAGCATTCGCCTAAAGAAATGATGCGCCGATCGGGTTGTCATGATCTTGTCGACTTTCGTGTGTCGCCCTCACTCGACTTCCTGCGCAGTGTTGATCGTGAGGCACCGTATGACTTCATTTTTCTCGACGGTGACCACTCCGCCAGGACTGTTTACGAGGAACTGCCCGCTGCCCTGAAGTGTGTGGCTGAGAATGGCGTGATCCTGCTTCACGACAGTTTCCCTGGTCTGCAACCGCTGTGGTCTGACGACAGCGTCATCCCTGGTGTGTTTCTGGCGACTCAGCGTTTGCAAAATGAGGGAGCGGCGTTCAACGTCTTACCGCTGGGCGAACTTCCCTGGCCCACAAAGTTGAACTCGAATGTGACAAGCCTCGCACTCGTCACGGCAGGTGACCATCAGTAGCAATGTCGAAATGACAAAGATTCCCGTGCTGATCGTCATCTCTCCGATTCTCTCCGGCGTCGTCTCGTGGGCACTGCGGGTGCGGGATGCATTCGCCCGGAACGCGACCTATGAGGTCCGGCTCGTATCGCTGGGCGGCGGCGACGACGGCACGATGCGGTTTGATTACTCGTACGACGATCCCCGCCGTATCATCCGGCTCATGGAGCATCTGGGCAGCGGCGTGATTGTGCCCAACTATCTGTGGGGACTGCACGATCTCATCGGCGAGGCAATCGCCGCCGGCAGTGACTGGCGGATTCTGGGATACTGTCGGGCCGACAGCAAACAGGAGTACTATGATCCGCTGCTGCAAAGAGCAGATTTGATCTCGCATTTTGTGGCAGTCAGCCCTGTTTGCGCGTCAACGTTGCAGTCAGTGCTCCCCGAACGTCGCGAAGACATCACGATGCTGCCGACAGGTGTCGACCGGGCGGCGGATCCATCTGGCAATGAAACCGTCGGACCTTTGCGGCTGACCTGGGCTGGCCGCGTCGTTCAACATCAGAAGAGGGTCCTGGATCTTGCATTGATCGCGCACCGTCTGGACGAGCGGAGTGTTGACTACGAACTGCAGATTGTGGGGGACGGCGAGGAACGAGTTCTGTTGCAGCAGTGTCTCACGGAGCAGTGTGCCCAGGGCAGGGTGAAATTTTGCGGCCGAGTTCCGCCTGGACAGATGCATGAAATATGGAGGGCGACCGACGTTGTCCTGCTTTGTTCAGAGTTTGAAGGAACCAGCAATAGTATCCTCGAAGCCATGGGATGTGGCTGCGTCCCTGTTGTGACACGGACCGACAGTGGCGTGGAGGGAATTGTCGATCAAGGCGTCAATGGTCTGCTGTTTGAGATCGGTGATGTGCCGGCCGCAGTCGACCATCTTCAGTATCTCGCGTCAAATTCTGAGTTCATGCGAAACGCTCGGCGCGCCGCCTGGGAGAGCGTGGCTCCTTTTTCGATCGAAAATCATGCGGCCGTCCTGTTGCAGCTTTTCGACAGGCTCATGCAGCACCCACCGCGCCGTCAGCAGGTCACTCAGCACGTCGCTGCGACGGCCCTATCAAGGGCAGCGGCCAGACGCTCTGCGGTGATGGGACGATGCCGTTCGATTGCTCGACGCATTTGGGACGCCTGTTGCGGACGGGAATAGTCCGGCACACTGAAGTTCGCTGCCTGTTCCCTTTCCGAAGCGGCAACTCCGGCACCGTGCAGCCAGCACGGTCGATTGGCTTCCTGCCAACATCGAACCTCGGGCACCACGACCACAAAGTGCCGGTGCCGGGAACTGATTTCAACGGCCTGCTTTCCGGATGAACGCCGATGGGTGGCTATCGATTTGGCCCTTGATCCCTGTACAATGCATTTGTGCCTGAGGGCAGTTGAGGGTTGGACAGCGATGTCCGTGTTCGGCCACCCATTCTGCCACATGTGTTCCAAACTCCGGCGGTGTCGCGCGCAACGCGGGTGCCCATCGGTTTTCTGTCGATAGAAGCTACTGGTCTGTCAAAGCTTAAGTTGAGGGTAGCCGGATTCGCAGGAAATTGGAATGCTCGGTCGTTCCCTGAAGTCTACGGGCGAATCCTGATCTTTGTTCCTGACACACCACTACGTTGCGGAGTGAGAGTTTTCCCATGACGGTTGGTGAAGAACCGAGTAAGCACACAATCGTGTCCTGGAGAATGCCCATGCGACTGGTACAGCTCGTGACGTGCATTGTGCTGGTGTGTTGTTCCTCGACGGCCTGCAGAACGGCCGACGCCGGCCTCAGGACGACTGAGGTTGAACGCTACGATGTTGCCGTCGCGAAGGCCGTTAAATACCTGCGATCGATGACGGTGCCGATCGGACAACCACCGTCGCTTGATTCAACATCACTCGTTGCTTATGCGTTGTTGAAAGCAGGAGTTGATCTCAGAGAACCTCAACTGGCTGGAGGCATTGCCTCGGCGGTGCGACGAGCCAGGGCTGCTCAGTACGACCAGTACCACGGATGCTATTTGGCCGCGGTTGATGCGATGTTGCTCGCCGATATTGACCCAAAGAAATATCGTAAGGAGCTGCAGAAGATCGCCAACATGATCGCAGGTTATCAGCGGCCCGACGGTTCATGGCATGACCCGGGGATGGGGTTAACAGGTCCGGCCGACACGAGTTTGATTCAATACTGTGTGCTGGGCCTGTGGGCCGCGAAACGTGCCGGCTGCAGGGTCTCTCCCAGCGTCTTCGACAGAACGGCCGAATTC
>JBDOMX010000603.1:0-3547 GCA_039831615.1 Planctomycetaceae bacterium | reverse complement strand
TGTCGTCGAGTTCGCCGCGGCCCGGGTTTCCTGCTGTATGATAATGCCCGATGAACTTGTGATACTGTCGGATGCGGCGGATCACGTCGCCGTTCATGATCTGCACATGGTAGATATCAAACAGCAACTTCATATTCGGCGATCCGACCTGCCGAATGAGATCCACGCAGAAGTCGACGTCGTCGCCAAAGTAGCCGGGATGGCCCTTCATGGGGTGCGTGTTGTCGCGCGAGTTGAGATGCTCCAGACAGAGATTGATCTTCTTCTTCTCCGCGTAGCCGATGACCGACTTCCAGCAGTCGACGCAGTTCTTAGCCCCTTGCTGCCGGTCGATGCCCGGTTCTCGCATGCCCGTGAACGTGATCACATTGGGGCAGCCGACCTCGACGGCGAGATCGATCCTCTCTTTCAGTCGCGTGGCACAGTAGTCGTGATGCTCGCGGTTGACCGGACCTTTCTTGAATCCGTGGCTGCTGACCAGCGAAATTTTCAGGCCGAGTTCCTGCACCGCAGGGTAGTCCTTGGGCGAAATCCCTTCGATGGCAACCAACCCGATCTCGCGGCAGTGCTTGGCGAGCGTTACACCCGACATCGGCTTGAAGCACCAGCCCATCACGGACTGCCGGATCTTCCCCTGCGTGATCCGATCCTCTGAGGTATCACGATCCCGTGGGAGTTGCGCATGGGCCGAATGCGTTGCGGCCAGCAGCCCCGTGGTACCGATTGCAGCCAGCACTTCACGTCGAGTTGAATTCATGATGAGGCACCCGATTGTTGAATTTTTCGCAACGAAAAATGTCGGCTCACGGCGAACCTTGTCGAGAACCGGTGACGCAATGATTCGTGAAGTCGCCGATTCTGTAGATGCGGCCGATGTCGAGATGGACCTGGTGCATTTCTGTTCAGACCGTCTCTCACTGTAAACAATTTCCGCCGCGATGTCGCCGATCATCGGCAGTGGGACCTGCGATCCGTTGTTGTTGTTGTTGTTGTTGTTGACCTTACGCGCTCATGCCGGTTGACAACGGTCGGAAATGCAAGCGCTGGTAAGCTGCCGCGGCATTTGACAACAGGAGCACACGTGGAAGCATGGTTCCGTCACGTGATCGGTCACGGACGATGTTCGACACTCAGGCTGAACCGCGGCGGGGACTGTTCGTGTCCAGGCCGTGGTGTTGCTCGCGGGATGGCATACTCAACTCCAACTGAGCTCGACCCGTTTCCCCTGTTGGGCGTGTTTGCTGTCCAGGGTCTGTAATTCCAATGTGATTCCGCCGTCTTGCAACAGCATCCGGATCCAGCCAACGGCTTCTTTGGGCCCGAAGGTGTAGCCGACCGGAGGCAAAGACACGAAATGCAGGTTGCGCCAATTGAAGATTCGAAACTGATGAATGTGGCCGCAAAAAACGGCTTTCACATGCGGTCTCGTCGTGAGCAGATCGAGAAATTTATCCGTGTCCTGCAAACCACCCGTCAGTCCCCGGAACGGGTCTGAACTTGGAACAATGACATTCTGGTCACCAGAACGTTTTCGCAGTGCAGCGCTGGGATCGACGTTGTGATGGAACATCACAATGGCTGGCTTGTCTGACGTGGAATCAAGAACCGACGCAAACCACTCCAGTTGTTCCTGTTCGAGTTTCCCCGGTCCCTTTACGGGGCGATCGGGGTGCTGCATTGTGAGCGAATCCAGCAGCACAAGATTCGCGTGCCGAGATTTCAAGACTGAGACATGACGGTCCTCGAGCAGAACACGATCCGTGTCGGCCCGGTCTCGGAAAGTGTGCGAGAAGTTGTCGCGATGGTCGTGATTGCCCATCGTCACATGAATGGGGATCGTTTGAAGCAACGCAAACTTGCGAGCCAGCAGTTCGTATTCCTCCCGACCCCCGACATGGACGCAGTCTCCGTTCAAGATCAGGCCGGCTGGTCGTTCTGGAAAAGCAGTCACCTGCCGAGCAGCGCGCTCAAAATTCGTCGCCACGAGCGTGGCCCTGGCCTGCATCGCAGCCTTGTTGCCACTGTAATGCTGCTGAATCGATCTGGAGGACAGGAGGTGTGTATCCGAGAGCACGAACCAGGAATCCCGATTGACGTCAGGTTCCGCGGCGCTCAGGTTGGAGTGGCCCAACGAGGCAATGGCTGAAGCCGAACCCGCGAGAAACTGGCGGCGCGAGACTGGCAAGAGATGTGCTGGCATTGGTTGACCCCTTATCGACGTTGACAGTTGACCCGACGGAGATGTGACGCATCTCGTTTCGTGTCCGAGGTATCGTCTTTGACAGATCCGTAGCCTGAGTTTACGTCGCTTCGTGGCGGCTGGAAAGCCTCGTCTCCATCGGACAATGGCGACACCCAGACTGCCCGACAACGGGGACACCCAGACTGCCCCGTCCGTGGCCCCGAAATATCCGCTGCTGCGGCGACAATGGATGAACTGAAGCTGGTTGTATCGCGGTAGATAGAGGTCGTGGCGCGATTTGTGTCGCGGGGCCGCATCGACAGTCCTCATGAAGATGTGCGGGGTTTCTTGAAGCCACGGGGAGGACGGCAGGGGATTACGCGTACTCCAGAGTTCCGCCAGGTCGGAGACGCTGCTCCGACGGCAGCGACGACGAGGGTCTCAGAAACCATACAGCGGCGGACTGAATCGACGACATGCAGAGTGACCAACGCGCTTTTCTCCAGGAGAGATGGTAAGCTGACATCGACCTGAAAACGGTTGACGCACGTGCAGGGATGAGGACGTCGGCAGGAGCCAGGCCGTGCCGCCAAAACGCCGGAGCGTGCCAAAGAACAAACGCGGCCACCAAGAACTGGCTGCTCAACAAAAACTGGAAAGACGAGGTTCCCCGGAGATGACCCCCACGCATAGAAAACGCACAAGAGCAGTGATGTTGTCCGGGATCTGTTGGGGACTTGTGCTGGTCATCAGTGCGCGAAACAGCGCAGCAGAAGAACTCAGCAGCAAGAAGCTTCAGGTGTTCATTCTGGCGGGCCAGTCGAACATGGTGGGACACGCAAACTTCATCACGATCCCGACTCTGTTCACCGCCAAGGAAGCGGAAGTCCGCGCATTGGCGAAGCTCGTTTTTAAGGACGGCGCGAATGTGACCCGGGCGATGGTCGACGACCAGATCGCCACGATGATCGAACGAAATGACCTGAATCAGAAACTCCGCAAGAAAGAGATCACCGGTGACGATGCGATTGCCGCGGCCCGCACAAAGATCACAGAACTCCAGACCGAATACGACGCGAAGTCCAGCAAGATCAAGGAGGCTTTTGCGGTCTCCAAGCGGGTCTACATTACTTCGATTGCCGATGGCAACCGTCGGTCGGGTCCACTCAGCGTTGGCTTCGGAGGCAGTCGCGACAAGATCGGTCCGGAGTTTGGATTCGGACTTGCACTCGCAAAACAACTGGATGCTCCCATCCTGCTGATTAAAACATCCTGGGGTGGAAAATCGTTGCACTACAACTTTCGCCCGCCTTCGGCCGGTCCATACGCGTTGAGCGAACAGGAGCAGAAGGGCAACAAGGTCGA
>JBDOMX010000331.1:0-3554 GCA_039831615.1 Planctomycetaceae bacterium | reverse complement strand
AGCATCAGCCCAACGTGATCGTCGCCAGTTCCCGTGCACGATGCGGAGAACCAGCGGAAACCGTGCAGTCAAGTGGGCTGGAAAACGGAATTCTGCTCATGTCGATCGCGGGCTGGGAGGGGACCGGTTTCGCGGCTCAATGGGGACCGGCGGGAGGGTTGCGATGCGAGTTGGGCGAGGTTCGAATCTCTGACACGGAGCGGTACGGGACTGGCTTGCCGATTCGGTGGCAGAGGTTGATGGTGGCGTGATAGAGATCATGGCCGGTGATCATCGTCCACAGGTCGAGCTGATTGCCGTGACGACCACACGCAAAGCAGTGCCACGCCTGCTTTTCAAGATGGACGCCAAATGTTCGTCGCGATGTGTTGGCACAGCTCGACAGCGGGCATGTTCGTCACCTGAAGTCAAATCAACTGGGGTGGCACTCGCCGCACACTGTTCGGCCGGGGGAAGTCGACCTGTTCCTTCAGTGGCTGGACTTAGAGAGTTCTGGCTGAATCGCCTTTGAAACGTGCTCCATGCCCTCGTCATTGAGGACTTCCACGTACCGGGCGTAATCGCCCAGATGCCGCTGCATGATTCTCATCTTCTGTTGACGGTATTTTGGAAGGACCATAGTGTTCTTGGTCTTGTCCTTCTTCGCCTTATCGATCCGGTCGAGCCACGGCTGCTGCTTCACCTTATCGTATTCAGTGGCCGTCTTCATCATCTTGTTGTAACGACGAACGCAGAGGGAATACTGCATTCCGTACAGTGGCATAGGAATACGATGCTCACGTTCAGCAACGATTTTCTCCAGAATTCCACAGATCATGACGGCAGATTTGCCCTCTTTGAACCAGCCATCCACCATGCGACAATCAGCCAGGTATTCTTCAACCGGAACGATGTGACGACGATCAGCGTCAATGTTGACAAACCGCAACCACGGTGGAAGATTGCATGACGCCAGCGGAATTTTCTGGACCTCCCACATGTGAGCGAAGATGTCCCGAACGCGGCGACTATTCTCTTCCGACTCGATCTGTGCCATCAGGACCATGATCTGCATGGATAAGTCAAAGCTCATGTCGCCCGACTTCATGGCCCCTTCCGCCAGGTGAATCGTAACGCCCATCTTGTGGATGGTGTCAACCATGTTGACCATGTCTCGCAGCGATCGGAACGCTCTGGCAGGCCGCAGAAACACAATGTGGTCGCCACGCTTCAGACCAGATAATAAACAAGACGCTCCTGGACGATCAGCGAAATCCACCTTGAGTGCCGACACACCTTCATCGCGAATGATGCCAGCTGGCTCTGTCCACTCATCACTGATCCGGTCCATGTACTGTTGAACCGGGCCGATCTGTGACTCAACGCTCTGGTCGTCAGTGGAAACACGGACGTATCCATACACTTTCGTAACAACAGAAGCGACATCCTCCTGTTTGCTCTTCACCGGCCGCAACACAATAGACGCTGCCCTCATTTCCGGAGATGCAACAATAACCCGAGACCGCTTTGTTCTGGAGGTCTCCTCAATTAAACCCTTCTTCCGCGCCGCCCTGAACTCACGCCCTCGTTCACTGACAATCTCCGACTTCCACTGAGCGTACGCGGCCATGATGTGAGCAGTGAGTTTGCCGTTAGCCGTTGACAGATCAAGGTTGTAGGCGACGAAGCGGAGATTGACGCCCATCTCCTGCCAGTTCTCGATGTACTGAGCACACTGCCACATGCTGCGCCAACCACGGTCGATCGCATACATGATAACGGTGTCGTCCTTCTTTAGATTCGAAATCAGCAGCTGACCACCGATCCGCTCACTCAACGGGTTCTTGTACGCCGATGTGGCATCCACAAACACGCCCGGTTGCCCACAGTTTGTCGCCTCTCCAAGCTCTAACCCAAGGCTGTCGGCCATCCGAAGACACGCTTCACCCTGCGACTCAAGGGAATGGCCCTCACGTTCCTGTGCGCCAGTAGATACACGGCAGTAAAGATATGTTGTCAAGTTATGCTCTCCGCAAAAGCCATAATCACAATCCGCTCACCAGTCGCCATAGCAACCAGATCCCTGTATTTCAAAAAAACTGCATCACATCGCTCAACGGGAATCCCCTCAAACGAAAGACCAAACAGTTCAGTCAGCCGCGGCCGACGCCACATCGAAATCTCTGCCTGCATCTCCCAATACAACGTCGTCTCCACGACCAGCTTGTCCGGAGCACGCCCCATCTTTCTGATCGAAGCGGCCAGCCGTTCACGCATCCAGCTGGTCTCCGGAAACGGAACAGCCGGCTCATTCTTCTCTGCAAAAAACTCACTTAGACTCGACATCCTTGAATATCCCCTTCGAGCATATCCAGTGAGCCTTCGACGCCTGAGTTAAAACCGCTCCCTCGTCACGCAAACAATCCATCATCCGAATGATCGTACGTGTCGACACATCGAACTTCTTAGCGGCAGCATCAATCCTGCCGCCCTTCATGAAGAACTGCTCAAGTTTACGAAGACGTGACACGTACTCAGGTGACATTAAAGAATGATATCCGTTGATGGATTAACGATGTTCACAACCGCGATCGATGTGGTCTCTGCGTAGATGCAGGCCACGATCGCGTCAGGTGTGGCCAGATCCACGAATGGCACCAGAGTACCACCTGTGCGGCCCATGTAGTAAGTGATGCCCTTCGTCAGGATGGCACCGAGGTTGACGCGATCGCCGTCCGACAGAATCAATGCCTGGCCACCGCTCGCCCCCGGAGCAACCGTGATGCCCGACACCTTGTCCTTCGTCGTGTCGTTAGACTCGGCTTTCCCGTGAGTGTTGGTTGTTGTGTTCTCATACAAAGGCTGAAACGCAGTCACCGCTTCCAATAGCGTCACTGTCCTCGCCGTGACCGTAAGAGTTGTAACCGTTCCGATTGATAATGCTGCCATCTGACTACTCCATGAACTTCCCTCGATTTGAAATAATCCGCCACTTCATTGTAATCCAAAAAAAAGGGGACGACCGAAATCGCCCCCCCGGATTTCCGGAATACTGTCTACCAAACGCGAACCGAATAGCCGCCGATATGTGCGACCGCTATCGGTGTGCCGCTGGTCATGCAGGTCATGCCGTTGCGGCCACAGCCGACAAATCTCGCACCAGCTGGAGTCGGACGAAAGTGTCCAACCCGTCCGTTCCTTGCCTGCAGTCGGCATTCCTCTTCCGCCCACGCCTGCAACAGAGCCTGGCGATTACCCTTCGTGACCGTCCTGGTCTTGACCTTCTCTATCACCTGTGTCGAAGTACCACACTTCCCTGTGGTGCAATTAGAGGTGGAAGTCTTTTCTACGTGAACACTGACGACTCGTGCCCTACAGGCGCGACGTTTTTTGGCACGCTGCCCGGCGTCAACCGGAACTGTGAGTGCCATGGCCAACAAGGCCGAAATAACATAACGCATCTTTTGTGTTTCCTTTCAAGAAACGGGTAATGGCCCATCAACCGTGACGAGCCAGTGAAATTGTTGTTGCTGATTTTACTGACATGGTGCGAAAGACGCCAACCGCCGACTCAT
>JBDOMX010000555.1:0-15924 GCA_039831615.1 Planctomycetaceae bacterium | reverse complement strand
TGCTGAGAAGTGGACATCATTCGAAGCTCGGATTATGGCCCGTCACACGAACTCGCGCAAGTCATCCTCTTCTCCGTAAATTACCCGAAATGCGCGCCCCGTCTGATGCGTCGGGGTCTTCTCCTGAGACGATGTGCTGCATCTCATCTCGAACGATTTCCAGATGGACATTGAGCTTCCGGTAGACGTCGCTGGCAAAATCGTCGGCCTGCAGAACATTCTGGATCCGATCAAGCATTTGCTGATCGCTCACTTCGTTCTCGTCAAAGACTTTGCTGGCCGCTCGCAGGTCGCCCAACTTTGGCAGATAGGACTGCCGGAGATGTTCGCTGAGCTCTCGCGCGTAGTATTCTGCCTTCCTGAGCCGCTCTGAAAGCGGCAAGTGCTGCAAGTCTGCCATAGAATCGTTCTCATCACGCGCCGGGTTTTCGGATCCGGCCATTAGAACCAGCGAAGTATCCAGTCGTCAACAAAGAACGTTCACGGCAGAGCGTGGTCGGCAAAACCAGACCGCACGCGACGTAACCTGCCGTTATTGCCGAAACGGTCACCTTATTCAGGGACGCGCCATGCCCTGCTGTGGCCTTCGACGATTCTCCACAGTTCCGGAGTTGTCAAATCGACACTCAATTCAACGGTACTCAGACCATCAGAAACAACCGTCTCACCAGAATTGTCGTTGAGGACGACGTGAAACAAACGCTGGTTCGAACACTCATATCCATCACCAGCAAGGATGGGGAATACGGCGGATTCTGAGTTTTCCCGCTGACGACTCGATTCCTGCGTCACCGTGAGACCGCTGCCAACCGCGTCCCGGGACTGCAGTGTTCCAACATAACTCAGCATGACGGAGGGCCGCAGCGGAGTCGTCTGGTTTTCCAGAAGGGCAGCAGGGCGGTCCAGATGGGTGACGCAGAGGTCCATCCGGCCATCACGATTCCAGTCGAGCCGAGCGACGGCTCGTCCCAATGCAGGCATCTCGAGCCAGGGAAACGACGAGGAGCTGGATCCTGAAAATCCAGCATTCCGGTTCTCAAACAACTGCGGCCGCATTTTGTACGGCAAACCGAGGAATTGAAAATCGTCCAGGTGGCCGTTGGCAACAAACAGATCGTCATCTCCGTCAGCGTCAGCGTCAAGAAACTGGGTTCCGAAGCCCAACATCGCACGGCCGGGAAGTTCAAGTCGGCGTTGAGCGATCAGATCCGGAAAGAATCCGTCCTGTGTCTGCACGTGGAGGCAGTTGGCCTCTCCGTAGTAGTTGGTAATGAACAGATCGAGGCGCTGCCGGCCGGCCGCATGCCCGGCAGCAATTCCCATACTGCCCTGCGCCAGACCGTTTCCTCCAAAAGCGATCCCTCGCCGCCGGGCGGAGTCGGTGAGTCGACCAACTTCATCGACTTCAAGGAAAAAATTGGCTGACTCGTCGTTGGCCACCAGGATCTGAACTCGGCCTGTCTGCAGCAAATCGCCGACAACGACGCCCATCCCGCGACCGTCAGCACTGATGCTTTCCAATGCCTCGTCCTGCACCGCAAAGTCACCATCACCACGTCCCCACCACAGCACATCCTGCTCGGCTGGAAAATCCATCGGCCCGCAAATACGCAGCCTGCCCTCGTGGTCGCAAATCAGGGTAAAGACGTTTTCACCACCAATGTAGTTGGCATCGTAGAGATCCGGGATGGAATCTCCGTTGATATCCGCAATCGCCACACTGACGGTCCAGACACCGGCGTCAGCTGGATGCGTTTGCCGCTGAAATGTTCCGTCCCCCTGGTTGATCCAAAGAGTGTTTCGTCCAATGTTGGCAACATAGATGTCATCAAAACCGTCGTTATTGATGTCGCCAACTCCTGCGCCCTGTCCGAATTCGTGTTCTTTGATCCCGGCAACAGCACTCACCGGTTCGAATTCCCTGCCGCGCAGATTTCGAAACAGCTGATCGGCTGTGGTTGCCGGGTGGGTCCTGACGCCACGGGGGTCGTCCGAGCCCCGAGGGAAAAACAGGTCGGGCCAGTCGTCGTGATCGATGTCCAGAACACCGACCCCTCCACCGGTGACTTCGTGCATTCGTCGACTTGATTCCCTGGCTTCGGCTCCATTATAGAATTCCACATTCAATCCCGACTGCTGAGCCACGTCGATGAAACGGAAGTCGCGCGGTGCATGTTCACCGTTCGCATTTGCCCATGCTTCCTGTCCCGTATCACGACACTGGTTCAACTTCTCCAGCGCCTGCGAAACAGTCAGTTCAATGGTTTCGGATGTGCGCTCAATTGACTCCGCTGGCCGGTCACGAGTCGCTGTCACACCATCGTGCAGGACTTCGTCGAGGACCTTCACAGCCCATGCAGAATCCGGCGACAACCGCAATTCTGCTCGACACCATGCCACCACTTCCGGCTGCCGACCGAGCTGCCTGAGGAGCCGCACGGCTCGTGGTGCTCGCTCCGTCCCAATCGCATCTCGTCGTGCGCAGAGTTCTGCCAGTTCTCTGAGCCGTTGGGCGCGACTCACAAAGGCCTGAGCTCTCGCTGCCTGTCCTGCCTGAGTGAGCAGGCGTGCCAAACAACTGTTGGCTGCACGGTCAAATGGGTCAACATTGAATGCCTGCCAGGCAAATTCAGTGGCCAGTTGATGCGTGATTCGTTCTGCCCGGCCGGCCAGAAACAGCCACAACCTCGCCGACGGTTCACAAGCTGCCAGCCGCGTCAATTCAGTATCAGCAGCGTGGTCGTCCAGCTCCAGTCGACGGAGGAGCAGTTCCGGGTCATCCGGATGGATCCGCAAAGCAGGACGCAGTCGCTGAAGCGCGTCAGCATCACGTCGTTGCCGATGGAGATGTTTCGCCTCTGCCAGAACCAAACGACGGTCGTCGGGTGCGCTGACGCGGAGTCGACGAATCCGCTCAAGGCTCCACATGTCATCAGCATGTGCCGCCAGGGTCATGAGTTCCCGGGGTGAGGCACTTCCAAGCTGGACCAGTCGATTCAACAGAGAAACTGCTTCCGCCTGATTTCCGATGCCGGTATGAATCTGAGCGAGTCGCCGAATCACCAGGACATCGGTCGCATCGGCTTTCAGCATGGACTGCAGCAATCCGGTGGCCACGTCGACGAATCCCAAATCCCGGTGAATGTCGGCGTTGGCGATGCGTCCATTGTAGACATAACGACTTGTTGATGTTGCCGGCAGCTGACTCAGCCAATGGAGTGCCGCCTGCGTTTGCTTCAGCGCCCCGGCTGAGAGGCCGGCGATTGCCAATGCGTCCGCATCGGCCGGTGACATCCGCAGGACGTCGCGGCACAACTCGAGAGCAACGATGTAGCGGGACTCATCGTACGTCTTGCGCAGAATGGACAGCTTCTGCTGCCGCTGCGCCTGCTGATACGACGTGTGAACCTGAAACGCCACCGCGAACATCCCGAGCACCAGAACCAGTCCCCACAACCAGAAGCGGTGACGGCCGAACCATAATCTGGCCATTCTTCAGCCTCACGTGAAGTCATTTCGCGGTGGGGCCGCGGAAGATGGGAGGATCGGCCTCATGTCAGAATCGTGAGGACTCGTCAGATTCCAGAAAACCGGCGGACGATTCAAAGAAGCGACGGCGACGAACGGTCGACTCACCGGTGCTGTCACTGTGCTCCTGAAGGTCCTGAAGATTCGCCTGGCAGAGGCGACAGCCGATGGTGAGTAAATGGAATTCGAGATAGTCTGAGACGTCTGATGGCAATGTCCCAAGCAGGTAGCCCCCCCATTCGCTCCTGCCGGGACAGCTCAATCGAGCTCGGTACCAGATTTCACCCACGCTGTGCCCACCCTGGTCCCGATGCTGAATCAGGTTCGCAACGCGGATCCTAAGCGAATCGTCGGTGCGCAACTGTTGTTCGAGTTCCGACATTCGTGTGGCCGGCAGCCGTTCGTCGAGCCACGAAATAAGTTCCTGATCGGTCCAGACGTGGTAGTCAGATGCCATACAAAGAATCGACCAGAGCGGCCGCCGTTTTGAATACATTTCGTCTCCGGTTGAGAGACACTTTAGCAGCTTGCCACATCCAAATGCGAGCGTTAGAGTTCCATCTGTCACCGGGCTGGCGGTCCTTCCCATTGTTACTGGGGCGCGGCATGATCGCGGATTGAGACGAAAGTCCTGGATTCATTGTCGAAGCGGCAAAACAGTGCTGCACACTCAATTGATTTGCTGCACTTGTTCGCTGCTCACCACTGCACAGACCTGACGCTGACGTGGTTGACTTTCGCACCTTTCAAAACACCGACCCACCACGGATCCTGAAGCTGTGGCACACGTCGAACCTGGGGCCAAGTGCCGCTGAGGGATTTCCGTGCGACGTCCTTGAGCTGACGGTGTATTCCAGGCCGTACTTCGATCGCAACGGCCTGATTCTGGCCACCGACGCGAACGCGGTCGTCGGCATGGTGCATGCCGGCTTCTCGGCCACAGGGGACGAGTCACAGCTGGATCGCTCCCGAGGCGTTATTTCCTCCCTGGTGGTGTTGCCGGAATACCGCCGCAGGACCATCGGCCGGCAGTTGGTCGAAAAGGCTGAAAACTATCTGCGATCTCGGGGCGCCGGAGAAATCACGGCCGGCGCCGGCCCGAATGGCAACGGATTTTATCACGCGATCTACGGTGGACTGGAACCCTCGGGGTTTTCTGCCGAAAGTGCTGCCTGGGATGAGTTCTTTGGTTCATGCGGATACGAACCAGGCCCGGTCACGTCTGTGCTGCATCGCGATCTGGATATCGGTCGCGACCCAATCGATGCGCGACTGATCCGCAACCGGCGCCGACTCAAGATGCTGATCACAGATCGCATCTCCGATCATTCCTGGTGGTGGTATGCCCGCCACAGTCACCGGGACACTCTGCAGATCGAGCTGATTGACCGCAGCAGCAGCGAGACCGTGGCGACCGGCCAGATTGTAGGACTCGACATCTACATTCCGAAGTGGGGAGTGCGTGCCGTGGGGATACGGGACGTCATCGTCAGTGAGAACGAACGTCGCCAGGGCTATGCGTTTTCTCTCGTACTGGAAACCTGTCGCCAGCTGCGCGAACAGTCAATCCGGCTCGTCGAAGTCCACGTGGAGGAAGGCAACGCTGCGGCACTGGAACTGGTGACAGCGGCTCGATTTGAGCCTGTGGCGAAGCTCAAGACGTTCCGCCGTCAGTGGGATGCTGCAGCGATCGGTTGAGCCGAACGGGTCCGCTGACACCGGGGAGTCGTCGGCAACTCCGAATCATCATCATGCTGCAGAAACCTGCCGAGCGAGAACGTTCTCGGTTGGTTGTCGGATCGGGAGAGAATCTGATGGCATTTGTTTCTGTCTTTTGCGGCAGTCGCACTGGAAATGATCCGGTCTTCGCGGAGCATTCCTGCCACGTCGCTCAGGGTTTGGTCCAGGCGGGCCACACCATCGTCTATGGAGGGGGCGGCGAGGGCATCATGGGCGTGGTGGCTGATGCGGCGCTGCGACTGGGTGGCACCATCATCGGCGTGATCCCGGATTGCCTGGCGACCGTTGAACTGATGCATCCTGGTGTCAGAGACATGCGCGTGGTGACCGACATGCATGCTCGCAAACAGCTGATGCATGATTTGTCGGATGCCTACGTCATTCTGCCAGGCGGCTACGGAACGATGGAGGAGGCATTCGAAGCAGTGACCTGGAACCAGCTGAGAATCCATCACAGCCCGACCGGAATTCTCAATTGTGCCGGCTGTTATGACGCACTGGAGTCGCTCTGCAACGAAATGGTCAGCAACGGCTTTCTTGATGATTCCAGCCGTGAGCTGCTGTCTTTTTATCGGAGTGCCGGCGGGCTGCTGAACTGGCTTGAGGAATCACTGCCTGGATTTTCAGCAAACACATGAGGTTTTTGGGCCGAAAATCTCGGTCAGCCGCGGCACGGCCCATAAACGTCGCAGCTGGACCTCCTGTGAACCGAAAGCTCAACAATCCACGTTGGACGATCCGGGGAAGTTGATTGAGCGGTTGAGGGCGTTAGGATTGGAGTTTTGACGGCCAGCAATGCTGGTGGGACGATCACCGGTTGACGCGATGGAGTGTTCATACAGCTGTCAATCCCGCGGTGCCTACGAGGATAAGTGAGTTGAGGCATTGGATTTGCTCAACTGATCCGAACAGTGCTCGACAGAAAACCCGGGTGGCAGGGGTCATGGAATGCGCCCCGCTGGTCACTGCTGTGTTGCAGCCTGCCACACCCCAACTGATGCGTAATGGTGCAGATTAATTCCAACGACGCCCTCAAGCGTTTCTTAATCGGTTCGCAGCTGATCAGTACTCAGGACTGGGATGAGACCGTTGCGCTGTTCCGAAGTGCCGACGACGTTGAGGGGATCGTTGACAAACTGGCCGAAAAAGACGTGCTCACTCCGCTCCAGCGCATTCGAATTCTGAATGGTGATGCTGACAGCCTGTTGCTGGGCGATTACAAGCTGCTTTACCGTAATGGATCAGGCAGTTTTTCCAGAGTCTTCCGTGCGTCAACGCGCGATGGTCGCCGCACGGTGGCCCTTAAGTTGCTGCGGGAGCGCTGGGCACAGGACCCTGACGCCGTCAAAGGTTTTCATCGGGAAGCCCGCATCTGTCAGCGTTTCCGGCATCCAAACATTGTACCGATCTGGGATGTGGGGACGGATGGCAATAATCACTTCATCGTCATGGAGTTCATCGAAGGAGGAAACCTGCGGGACTTCCTCCGAATTCGCACCAACGTCACACCGTCCGAAGCGGCTCAATGCCTCTACGACATTTGCTCCGGCCTCAGCTACGCAAATTCGATGGACACGACGCATCGCGACCTGAAACTGACCAACGTCCTGATGAGCAGTGATCGGACGGCCAAGCTCGTCGACTTTGGACTTGCCGGGGCGGACTCACCCACGCAGTCATTCATCAGCGATGAAGTCCATCGTGCACTGGAGTACGCATCGCTCGAAAAGGGGACCAATGCCCCTAAGAATGATCCGCGCAGCGACATTTTCTTTGCCGGCGCCATTCTCTATGAATTATTGTCCAGTGAATCACCCTGGCCGAGGACGCGGGACCGTGAGGAACGCAAACAGGTCAGTCGCTACACGCAGATTCGACCGTTGCATACCTTTCGACCGGATCTGCCGCAGTGCATGCTGGACATCACGGCGCAAATGATGGCCGTCAGCCCAAGCGAACGTTACCAGACGGCCGACGCCGTTTGCGTTGACCTGAAGGCTGCGTTGCAGCAGTTTGGCGACTGGGACGAAAAACAGGACCCGATTTCCAACGGCCAATCGGTTGTCTCGGCTTCAGATTTCCACCTGCTGATCGTGGATACCATTGAAAAACGCAGAAATGCGCTGCAACAGTATTTCAGCAAAAAACATGGCTTCCAACTGTCGTTCAGCCCTGACCCCAATGCGGCCTTAAGACGGCTCAAAGGCGCTCAGCCCCCGGCAGGGATTCTGTTCCTTGCGGATACGACGCGAGACGCTGTCCTCAACATCTTCCCGGAAGCGCAAGCCTGGGGACGCTCGCTGAAGGCACCGTGTCTCGCCGTTTTCCCGCAGGATGACGAAGACCTGATTCGCCGCACCATCACATCAACAAAGTTCGGCACAACGATGTTTCAGCCGGCCACGCTGCGTGACATCCGCCAGCATTTCGAGTCCGTCGGCGGTATCTCGACCTGACCACCGGGTCGGCTTCTGCCGAATGGGCTTCTGACCCATTGAGCACGGACCGGCAGCGTGCGTTTCTCCCGAAGAAGGCAACAGATCTGAATCCGACAAAACCTGGATGACAGGGCAGATCTCAGACTTAATCACGCACTTTCATGTTCGCAGTCGACCTCGCCGGGAGCAGGCCTGTTGCTGGCGAAACCAGTCCGACGCCGCAGCAGTGCAACGCCGCCGCAGCAGTGCAATGATTGCTCGCGCACGCTGAGCGGCCGCGAAGCAACCCCATCCGCACGATCACATTTCAAAAACACGACAGCCCGGCTTGTTGACCAAACCGGGCTGTTGGAGATTTTCAGCTGCAGCCAAAAAACTTTGTCGGCTGCCTAACCCTGGTAAAAAGGATGCTGAGCGGTATCGCGCTGAGAAAGCATGTCATCAACTGATGGCTCATTCTTCATTGCGCGTTCGATGGACTCTTTGGTGGCCGCGTAGTTGTATTCGTAGATCTTTTTGTCATCTTCAGCCTGCCAGTGAATGAAGACTCCGCAGACGATGCACAGGTTGTCACTCTGATCCTTTGGAATCACTCCGGACTTGACCGAATCGGCAACAGCGTCGGCAACGGCTTTCTGAGCCGGTCCAAACATCTGGACTGCCTGACGAGCGCCCTTAATCGTCACCTTGGTGATCATCACGGTCGACGGCTTCACCGCCACATTCGGCGCCATTACGGCCAACAGGTTGCTGTGCCCCATTTTCTGATTTGACAGAGCATTTGCGAAGGCGACTCCAACAGGACCACTCTTGTCACCGATCAACAGATCGATATGAGCGACTTCATTGCCATCACCGACGAGAGATTCGCCAACGTACATCGACATTCCACTTTTCCTTAGAAAGAAGACTTATCACGTGCGACGACTGATCCGCCCCGCACTGATCTGCGGCAAATGCCGCCCAGCCATCAGGAGACAGGCCTTGACCAGACGAGCAGACATCCGGCCGCACAGCTCCCATAATCCCGGAGCATCGCGATTTTCGCCGACGTATTCAACTGAGCGGATGAACAGAAACGTGCGCCGTGATAACAATTCTGAGTGCTCATGGTGACCGGCAGGCTGAATTGCAAATGACGGACTCACTGATTCTGGCAGGGGCAAGTGTGAGAAGCCTGGCTGAATCCGCTGTCGCATGCGGACTCAACCCTTATTGTGTCGACATGTTTGCCGACGCCGATCTGTCGGCGTTGCTGAAAGAGAACGGCCATCCCGCTCCCATCCGCATTGATCTGTTTTCTGAAATTCCTGCAGCGATCGAACACCTGACTCCGGAAATTCCGCTGATCTGGACGGGCGGACTGGAGAACCATCCGCATACGCTGCGACAGATTGAGATCCAACGTCCGGTGTTTGGGACAACTTCCGAATCCCTGCAGGCCCTCCGCTCGCCGGAAAAATTGAGGTCACTGGTCATTGGAACCGGATGCCGACTTCCGGAGATGCTGATACACCCGCAAGACAGATCCAGCCTGCCTGCCCGGACCAAATGGCTGATCAAGCCGGTTTCAGGCTCCGGAGGTCTGGGGATTCGGACGCTTGAAAGCGGCACCGACGTGCGAACGGGTGAGTTCTGCCAACAGTATATCCCGGGCATTCCCGTGTCTGCTCTCTACCACCGCGGCCAGCGGGTAACTCGAATGCTGGGAGCGTGCGTGCAGGTCACCGGCGATCCGGCACTTGGCGGAGATGGATTCAGATTCTGTGGCACCGTGGGCCCGGTGCCGCTGCCGGAATCCGTGAGCTCAGTCATGACTGCAGTCGGACGCCGAATCGGTTCCACTGAAATCCGTGGAATCTTTGGCGTGGACTACATCGTCGGCGACGATGGCATTTGGCTGATCGAAGTCAATCCTCGTATCACCGCTTCACACGAGCCATACGACAATGCCCTGGCAGAATCGGCAATTCTGAAGCTTCAACTGGCCTCGTGGAGCGATGATCGCCAATTCGATTCCGCTCCGTCCATGCAACTCGATCATGACCGAGTTCTCGCAAGGCTGATTATCTATCTGAAACAGGATGAAACGCTGGGCGAAGCGGACGTGAGCCGGCTGCTGACGTTTCGACGTTCTCCCCAATACCGTCGCGATTCGGACTGCTGGATTGCCGATATTCCCACGGCAGGAGTCGTGGCGGCAGGCCAGCCTTTCTGTTCGGTTTATCATTCGTTGAGGAAAAATGACTTCGGCTGGACTGTGGAGGCTGAAGTTTCTGAGGTGACATACCTGGATTCCGTGCTCGCGGGTTTCGCAGGATTGCAGGGTCTCGACACCGCGACAACGGCGATCCGGCACAGGTCGCTTTTCGAAAACGCCTTGCTGAGCGATACTGGCGGGAGATGAACTTCTTCCTGACTGCTCTCCGGCACAGCAATTTCATTCCGGTGACAACTGCGGATATTGAACAATGTCTTCCAAGACGACTGACGTCCGGATTCTTGATGCCACGATCTCTTTTGAATCCGTGGAGTTTCGTGCTCCATTGAAGTTTGGTGGTCGCACGGTCAGCGACACCAAACTGATCAACGCCACACTCAATGTTGAAACTCGCGATGGCCGACGTGCCACCGGCCATGGCAGCATGCCGGTTGGCAACGTTTGGGCATGGCCGTCACAACAGGTTGACGCAGCCGATGGTGAGCGTGCCATGATGGTCTATGCAAAAAGTGTGGGTGAACTGTTCGAGAGTTTTCCTGACTACGGTCATCCGCTGGAAATCCAGTATGCAGTGGGAGCTGAATTCCAGCATCAGGCTGGCAAGGTGGCACGAGAACTGGGCCTGGAAGAGTCCCTGCCGACGCTCGCGCAATTGGTGGCGATCAGCCCCATTGATACGGCTCTGCATGATGCGTACGGGCGAGTTCACAGCAACAACAGCTTCAACGTCCTGTCCGCTGAATACTGCAATGAGGATCTTAGCTATTATCTCGACGATCAGTTCAGCGGAGAATTCCCCGACCAGTACACTCGCCGGGAACCTGCCCCCGTGTTGCCTCTGTATCACCTGGTCGGAGCACTGGACCCGCTCACAGCGTCCGAAGCGAAGGGACTGACAGACGATGGTCTTCCGCATGCACTGGGTGACTGGATTGCCGCGGACGGACTCACGCATCTCAAAATCAAACTCAACGGCGACGACCTGGACTGGGATGTGAGCCGTGTGGTGACCGTGGAAGACGTCACCGCCACTGCTCAGCAGAGTCGCGGCTGCAACAAATGGTTCTACAGCTGCGACTTCAATGAAAAATGTGATTCAGCAGAATACGTACTGGAGTTTCTGAATCGTGTCAGAGACCAGCGGCCAGAGGCATTTGATCGCATCCAGTACATCGAACAACCGACAAGTCGTGACCTCCAGTCGGCGTCAGCTGCCCGCATGCACGACGTTGCGAAAATCAAGCCGGTCGTCATTGACGAAGCACTGGTGGACTATGATGCCCTGCTGGCATGTCGTGACCTGGGATATTCGGGAGTCGCATTGAAGGCCTGCAAGGGATTCTCAGAATCACTGTTGGCAGCGGCGGCCGCGCAGAAGTTCGACATGTTCCTGTGCGTCCAGGATCTCACATGCCCCGGAGCATCCTGGCTGCAGTCATGCAGTCTTGCCGCTCGGATTCCGGGAATTGCTGCCGTGGAAGGCAATGCCCGTCAATATTGTCCCGGACCGAATGGCAAATGGGCTCGTTCGTACCCTGGTCTCTTCAAGATTTCTGACGGAACTGTGAAAACCGGCCGATTGATGGAGCATGGTCTGGGCTTTCATACCGGAACCGGGCGCATCGCCGATCTGCCGGAAAATTCGGCCTGATTTCGCCGCAACACGGGTGAATTTCAGATTGGAGGTCACGTTGCGGCCGTCAGGGACGTGTGTGGACGCGAAATCGGGGTTGGAGTCGCAGCATTTGGCGGAGATCTGCGGTTTCCGGTGTTTACAGACAACACGAAGAGTATTCCAGAGCTGTCAGCTGACGCGCTGTTTCGAAAGATGCCGCTGAATCCAGGGTTTCCGTTCTGGAGTTCGCTTTTCACTCGCGGTTAAATTGGTCGACGATAGGAATAGTTCTGTTGCCCGGTCATGTGCCGGAACCTGGTCGTTCTCCCCGTGACTCCTCGGTCACACGGAATTCAATGCCATGTCGCGGATCCTGATCTGCTCACTGCAAGCTGTCGCTGCCATTCTGGCTTTCAACGTTGCTGCGTGCGTCCACGCCGCCAATCCACCCAATCCTCTCGCATTGGAGCGGGTGGGCCTGCAGGTGAATTGGACCGGGCAGGCAGTTCTCGACCCTTCCCGAGACAAGATCAGTTTCATCACAAATGACGAAGACCTGCTGTATGTGCAGTCTTCGGCCGGAGTCGTCACTGCACTGAACGCCGAAGTTGGCCGCCGTATGTGGGTCCGACAGGTCGGTCGGAACGATGCATACTCGATGCGAGCGGTGTCAAACTCAGATCTCGTGCTCATCGTTTCCGGTCCTGAAGCATTTGGCCTTGATAAATTCACCGGGGAGGAAAGGTTCCGCTATCGGCTCAAACGGCAGCCGTCCAGTGCGCCCGCGATCAATGATAAAGCGGTCTATTTCCCCTTGAGTAACGGCAGTGTTTACGGTTATTCGCTCACGACCCTGAGCTACCTGACGCATTACGGCACTTTGCCGCAGGGCGTTACCCAACCCTACCTGTGGCGCTTCGTGTCGAACGAACGGACAGAACAGCCTCCCGTCACCACCGAAGATGTGGTTGCCTTTGGCACCACTTCGAACAACCTGCATTCAGTTTCGGCCGCTGGAGTCAGCTACTACCAGGAGTTCCTGAATGCTGCTCCATCCGCTCCTCTGGCTCTTGACCTGCAAAGTGAGCGCAGTGCGGTCATCATTGCGACCGAGGACGGTAACCTGTTCAGCTTCGATCTCACGCGCGGAACACTTGCCTGGAACGTACCGCTGGAACGTCGTGTATCACGCCAGCCACTCATCGTCGGCGATCGGGTTTTCCTTGTGATGAATAATGCTGGTGTGGCCGGCGTTTCGACGCGAACCGGAAACTATGTGCAGGTTGAAAACGAAATCGGGTCGACCGATCGCTGGTACGTTCCCGGCATCAATTCGCTGGTTGGAGTGGCAGGGAAATATGTGTATGGAGTGGACCGAAATCGGCGCATCGTCGCCATGGATCAGGACACCGCGACCGTGATTGGCCGGACTTCAATGAATGGTTACGATCTCCACCACCAAAACTCTGCGACCGATCGACTGTTTCTTTCGTCGGACGCCGGTGAGCTGATTTGCCTCAAACCGCTCGGCAGTGATGATCCCACGTACCACCAGCGTCCGGACCGGGAGCCGATCAGCATCGATGTCCCCGTCAATGACGAAGCGGAAGCCCCGGACGCTGCAGCGGATCAGAATCCACCCGGACCAGAGTAGCATCGGCACAGTCCGTCACAACGGAAGTGTACGACGCAGGTTCCCGGCCGCGACGAAAAAGTGCCAGAGCCGAGGATCCATTGCCCCTCGTGACCCGTGACCCGCCAAGTCTTTTCGAAAACTGCGCGAAAGCCGGTTCAGGCGTTCTGTTGACGTCATGATCGAGCATTTCCCTGCAGATCTTCCGCCAGGCTACCCGTTCGTCATTCGTCGTTTTACGCGGGTGTTTCGGGACATCGGCCTGTATTCGGGTTCAATTGTCCTTCCCCCACGCTGGCTACCGATATAATTTGCTGCGGGATCCTCGATTTCCCAGGAGACCGACACGAAACTGTCCGACTTTCGATTCATTGAGCGAAACGGTCTGAGGGCAACTGTCGGTCGTGGCGGCGGACCGACACGTCTGATGCTGGTTATCTGCGGCTTTGTCCGAAATTCCTGCGAACGCATTTTTGACGGAAGCTCCTATGTCGACATCCGCGGTTTCCGACCCGGTCAAAGAATCTGCTGACCGCGATTTCATTGTCCGCCAGATCAACGCCGCACAGGGGCGCATCAGGTCGACCGATGTCATGACCGCTGCCGTGACCGGTGGAATCCTGCTCACCGCCTACGTCCTGCTGTTCACGATCGCAGATCACTGGCTGGTTCCGAACGGTTTTTCACCCTGGACGCGCGCTGCGCTGCTGGCGGCGGTGTTGGCCGGAGTCGGTCTCCTCGCATGGAAGTTCCTGCTCCGTCCACTGTCGAAGACGGTCACAGCGCTGTACGCCGCTCGCACACTTGATCGTGAATCTGCGACGGGGGGAGCGCTTTTCAGTCTGGTCGACCTCCAGCAGGCTGGAGCTGGCACGTCCGAACGGGTCCGTCGCACGATTGAAGACCGCGCAAGAACTCATCTGCAGGCGACGAGCCTGGATGAAGCCGTCGATCGAACCCAGCTGATTCGAATGGGTCTTGTTCTGTTTGGGCTGGTCCTCGTCACATGTCTGTATTCGGTGCTCAGCCCCAAACCAATCAGCCTGCTGCGGCCCCTGACACTGATCGATCAGGATGTCGCCACACGTACCCGGATTACAAACGTGGCACCAGGCAACGTCGCGATCCCGCTGGGAGGACAGGTCGAAGTGACCGCCGATATTTCAGGCGTGTTTCCGGAATCTGTCATTCTGTTGTACACGACCGCGGATCGACAGTACGTGAATGCTGAATTCACGATGGAACCAGCGGATGAGAATGGTCGATACTTCGCTGTCATTGCGGGAGATGATGTTCGCGGAATTCGCCAACTGACGCACTATCAGATTCAGGCCGGCGACGCGATCTCCGAGTCGTATTCGATCACAGTCGAAGTTCCGCCGACCGCTGAGTTTCGTGAACTGCACTATGAATATCCGAAATACACTCAGCTGCCTGCATTGACGTCAGCGAATCCCAACATCGATGCGTGGGAAGGCACGACATTGACGCTGCTGGCAGATACGGCAGCGCCGGTCGCGACAGCACACGTCGAATTATGTCCGGATCGCAGTTTTCAGACGGACGTCATTCAGCATCCGGCGACGGTCGACGCCTCGGGAGTGACCGCAGTATTCAAACTGGAAATTAACGATACGGACCGGCCTGTCCACTTTTATCGCATCATGGTTCAGGATGACCACGGCACACGTGACCCATCGCCAATCGTGCACACTGTCAATATTCAGCCGGACGCTCCGCCGGTGGTCCGACTTGAGCACCCAGTCGGCGATCAGGACGTTCCCGCCAATGCCACCGTTCCATTGTTGATTCACGCCAGTGATCCGGACTTCCTGCTGAATTCAGTACAACTGCACTATGAAATCAATCGTCAGCCGGTGGAAGCAGGCGAGCGCATCTATGACCACCAGGACGGATATCAAAAAACCTGGTCCGGGATCTACGACTTTGAACTGGCAACACTGGGTTTGAAACCTCGAGATGAAGTTCGTTACTGGATCGAAGCACGAGACAATCGGCACCCGCGCGGTCCGGCATCAACCACACCATCGCTGAAGCTCACCATCATTTCGCCAGTCAGTGAACAACAAGTCGCAGAGAATCTTGATGCAGAAAGAAACCGTCAGGAGCGAATGCTGAACCAGATTCGCAAGGAGAATCAGGATCCCGATGATGAGTCCGAGTCCGAAGTTGCGGACCAGAAATCCGAAGTGCTGGAAGAATCGGACCCGTCAGGTGATGAGCCAGAAACGCCAGATGGAGAGGATGCTTCCCAGGGTGAGGTCGGAAGCGAAGAGCCGGCAGATGGAACTGATCCGAGTGGCGGAGGACAGATGCCCCCTGAAAGTCTGCAGTCGACGCCCCAGGAAGGACAGGATGCTGAGGATTCAGCTTCGGAGGGGGCAGGTTCGGATGATAATCGAACAGACGGTTCCAACCCGTCACAAAACGAGCCCTCGAAACCGATGGACGACGAAGATGCGATCGAGCGGATCGTCAGGAGATACCTAAACGATTCGAACGACGCGTCCGAATCGCCGGCGGACGAACCAAATAGCAGCGACGTGCAGCCGGACCAGCAACAAAACGAACCGGGACAAAACGAACCGGGACAAAACGAACCGGGACAAAACGAACCGGGACAGAACGAACCGGGACAGAACGAACCGGGACAGAACGAACCGGGACAGAACGAACCGGGACAGAACGAACCGGGACAGAACGAACCGGGACAGAACGAACCGGGACA
>JBDOMX010000012.1:0-3556 GCA_039831615.1 Planctomycetaceae bacterium | reverse complement strand
ATCAGCCTGTTAAGGCATCATCCCTCCACCGACAGCCTCAAGGGAAAGAGACAAAGCGCCGGATGGAACGAGCAGTTCCTCGCCGAAACACTGCAATTTACCCACTGAAACTTCGCGCCCCGTCTGGGTCCGGGAGACTTTCATGTGCGGGCGGTCTTCGTATTGATCAGCTGAATGCCTCGGCGGCGTCTTTTACCATCGTCGGCAATCAGTTCGAGTTTGACGGTGACCGGCAACGCGCTGCGGCTTCGACAAGTCAGGGCGTAGCGCACTCTTCTAAATCTCCCAATATGCGTACTTTCGCTCGCACACAGTGGAAGCTCCTGCAAGAATCAAAGTGATTTTCTTATCCACCTGCAGGAGGAAACAGCTTTGAGGCTCGAACGAATAATTGCATCTTGCGTTTTGACGACCGTTGTTCTCGCGGCCACAGCGGTGGCGGGCGTCAAAGTGGACGTCAAAGAACCGATGGCTCCTCCGTATTGGGCGCTCCTGGAGCGGCAGCTGATCGAAGCCCACACATCTGCCTGCAAGGAGTTCTACCACCGCTACTTCGATTCGCGCGGGTATTTGCTTTGCGTGGAACGCTGGGGCGGAGACGATGGACCGGACGATGCACCGGAGAACCTGAACGGCTGGCCCATCCTGCATGCTCTCGGCGGTGACGACTCCATCATTGATATGTGCAATACAATGTGGGAAGGCCATCTCCGGCAGTACACCGCAGCGAAAACGGTTGAGGTGCCGTTCGCTCGCGACGGGATGTACTACAAGGAATTTCCCGTCATGATGGACTGGCTGCACAACGGCGAGGGGCTCGCCGTTTTCAACGTCATGCCGTTATCGGACCCGTACAACCCGGAGCATCAGGACCGCATCAAACGCTACGCCGGATTCTACATGAATGAGGATCCTCAGGCGCCGAACTACGACCCCAAACACAAGATCATTCGCAGCATGTTCAACGGCAGTCGCGGGCCCCTGCTGCGTAAGGCAACCGGCCTGGACTGGGCCGGCGACCCCATCGAAGTGGAAGGCCGTTTTAAGCCACTTCATGGAGAAGAAAACTACGAACAGATGGTGGCGCACTTTAAGGACTACAATGACATCATCGGCGATCACCCGCAGAACATGGCCGCCACGTCACTGGCCGTCAATGCGTACATGTTGACGGGTGATGAGAAGTATAAGAACTGGCTGCTCGAATATGTCGACGCCGGGGTGGCACGCTGTGAAGAGAACGGCGGCATCATTCCCAGCAATATCGGTCTCGACGGTGTGATTGGCAGTGCAGCGGGCGGCAAGTGGTACGGTGGAGTCTACGGCTGGGGTTTCCGTGTCGAAGTGCCGCAGACACCGGGCACGTTTTCAAACCGCAACACCGTCGCGATTGGACTGCAGGGCTTCGTCAACGCCTACATGCTGACCGGCGACGATAAGTATCTGCAGGCGTGGCGGGGCACGATCGATGGCATCAATACGAATGCAAAGACAGTCGACGGGAAGTTGATGTACCCGTCTGCGTATGGGGACGACGGTTGGTACAACTTCGGTCCGAGCAAATACAGCACCGGTGCTGACACCATCTATTACATGTCGATGAACCGTGATGACCTCACACGCGTCGGCACCACCGGTGGTTGGTATGGGTTCCTGGAGGGCAACGATCCGGAGTTTCCGCAGCGGCAGCTGTTGAGCGACATTGGCGAAATTCGCCGCCGGGTTGAGGCCTCTCGCAATGACCCTTTAACGCCCGACACCCGCCTTTCCGATGATCCCATGGGTTACAACCCGGCCCGAATCGGTACGTTGGTGAACCTGATGACTGGCGGTCCGACTCCTGGTGGAATCGGACGCGTGTTGCAGACTCGACTGCGCTACTTTGATCCCGAACGACGTCGTGCCGGCGTGCCCGCCGACGTCGCGGCACTGGTCGAGAAACTGACGGACACGGAAACGGTTGTGACTTTCGTCAACGTGAACCCATCGGAAGCGCGCAGATTCGTCGTCCAGGCGGGCGGCTACGCTGAGCACGAATGCATCGACGTCACGTACAACGGCAGGACGCACTCAGTCGACGATACTCACTTCACTGTACGACTGGCACCCGGAGCCGGTGGGCGTCTTAAGATTCGCATGCAGCGGTTTGCGCATCGGCCGAATTCTGCATTTCCGTGGGATCGCTGAAATAAATCAACGGCGGCACCAGTGTCCCCATGATCGCGAACTGGCCGGGAACGATCAAAGCAGGACAAATCGTGGGCGACCTCGTTGATTTTAGCGACTTTCTGCCCACTTTCATTGACCTGGCAGGTGCTCAGCTGACGAGTGATCGGACGATCGACGGCACGAGCTTCGCCGACGGACTGCGCGGCCAGGGAGCATCACCGCGCACCTGGGCTTACTCCGAATCTGCGGTGTTGCCCAAGCCGGGCGGTGTTGAACCGGATGGCGAACACAGCGGACTGCGGTGGGTGAGAAATGCTCGCTGGAAACTCTACAGCGATGACCGACTCTACGACATGCAGCTGGACGATGGCGAACGCGCGGCGATTCCAAAGGCTGCTGATACGCCAGGGCAGAGCACTGCTCGCAGCACGTTGATACGGGCACTGAAAAGCTTGTCAGTCCAGTGACTGGTAGATTTCTGACAGCAGAGAGTGCTGCTTCACACTGTGAAAATAAGGCCGGAATGCCGGTCTCTGGAATCGTCGGGCAGAATGCATTCTACTGTCTGAGGACAAGCGACATCGCCGGAGACGACGAATGCTAAAAGCGACCACTGTTGGAGTTCTGATGATCGCGTGTCAGTGGGCGTCGCCGACTCAGGCCGCTGATCGCAACATCATCTTCTTCATCACTGATGATGAAAGTCCGACGCTGGGGTGCTACGGCGATGAGACAGCCGTGACGCCACACCTCGATGCACTGGCCGCTGACAGCACGCTGTTCCTGAACGCGTTCGCCACAACGGCCAGTTGCAGCGCCAGCCGATCGGTTGTGATGTCCGGCCTGCACAATCACCGGAACGGACAATACGGCCACCAGCATGCTTATCACAAATTCTCGTCATGGCACAACGTCGTCAGCCTGGCGATGCCACGGGTACTGGCAAACGCCGGCTATCGCACCGGTCACATTGGCAAGTATCACGTGGCTCCGGAAGATGTTTACCACTTCGAAACCTACCTGAAAGGCAACAGCCGCAATGCCGTACAGATGGCAGACAACGTCCGCGCCTTCATTTCGAACACGACCGACGATCGCCCGTTTTTCCTGTATTTCGCCACCAGTGATCCTCACCGTGGAGGCGGCAAAGATCAGTCATCCGCACGAAAACTCAAGCCGGACCTGTTCGGCAACAAGCCGCAGCGGGGATCGCATCCCGGAGTCGAGGAAGTGTTCTACGACCCGGCGAAGGTGCCGATTCCGGCGTTCCTGCCAGACACACCGGAGACCCGCGAAGAGCTCGCGCAGTATTACCAGTCGTGTTCGCGAATCGATCAGGGCGTCGGACGGCTGGTTGAGATCCTGCACGAAGCCGGACTGTACGACA
>JBDOMX010000393.1:1965-3557 GCA_039831615.1 Planctomycetaceae bacterium | reverse complement strand
GCCCACGAGCGTATTGTAAAGACCGTAATTCCCTTCGTGGCAGCCATGCTCAAACAGCGGACCACGTGTACTCGTCATTAGCATTTCCGCGCTCCACGGCGCATCCCATGTCCCGGAATCTTCAACCGTAAAGCTATAGGTAATCGCGTCATCGCCAGTTCTTGTAAAACGCTCTATGACGCGCATCTGATCGCTCGATCCATTAAACGGGTTTTTCCCATTGAAGTTCGTGGTCTCAACCACTAACGTCTCCCCGTCCCATCGCCCCCGGGGCACACCCATCCATTGTCGAGCTGACGCGGCGGGATGCTCACGACCATCCAGCGGTATGATGCGCGCGTCATGAATCATTTCCACAAGAATCATGACGTAGTCACGATTCTGCACAATCTGATAGTTACTGTTATAGCCGGCGTTCATCATTGGGGGACCAGCGCCTCTCATGATGAGGCACCGATCATCCAGTTGGTTCGCCTCCGCGGAATCCCATCGGCCAATCCCTTCCCGCGCAGCCGTACGATCTCGTGCTCGCTGCTGCCCTTCCGCATTCGTTGGTGGCAGCAGACCAGTGGGCGGATCGACACCCAGCGAGGTCCGACGATTGCGCGCAAAATCAGCCTGACTACGATCAAGACCGAACTGCGTAAAGTCATAATGGACATCAGGAATCGTGCCCGGCGGCGTCTGTGCTGCCTCGCTCTGTGCTCGTCCTTGCTCCAGCGCGGCAATTTCTTCATCCGTGTAAAACGCGGACTCCACCCCATCCGGCCGTTCTAATGGAATAACCGTCTGATTTGACCAAAATCCCTGTAGGTCAGGATGCCCATCAGGCGTACGAGGTACGGTGTATTCAGAGGCCTCAGACTCCTGGCCGTTGACGAACGTTCCTGCCAGTGACACGACCATCACAGCTATAAGAGAGACTTGACACTCCCATCTGCCCGCGATGCGATTAGCCATCAGACGACTCCTGATCATGATCCATTCGAGTGCTCCATTCTAGCGCTGTACACATTGCATTATTGCGCCGAGGCCAAGGCGTGCAGCTCTAAAGCAGCCCCGAGTATCAAGGCACCGCCCCGATCATCCGCACCATTAACAGCGGTCCGATGAAGATAATGCTCAAGCGTCGTCCCCGATCCGGTACTGATACAGACATCCACGAGTGTTCCATCTTCCACCACGTGGCTCAGAATACCGCGCCATCCTCGTTCGATCACGGGGGCGTAACTCTTATCGAGCCAGCCGAGACGCACACCGCGCGCCATCGCCGTCACTGTTAACGCCGTGACACTAGTTTCCCGATAACTCCCCTCCATATCAACAACCTGCCGCCACAGTCCGTCCGGTCCCTGAAATCCTCGAAGACCAGACATCTGTTGTTGGTAGATCTCTAAGACGTTCGCTCTCCCGGGATGTTCGTCTGGTAACGCCGTCAGCAATTCAGCCAATCCAAGGGCCGCAAATCCATTCCCTCGCCCCCACGCTGTCGGCGCATCAGGAGCATGGTGCCAAAGACCATTCGCCTGCTGGAGCAGTCCCGCGTACCGATCTACCAATCGAACCGCCGCCGCCAAGCCGTCCGTATCACC
>JBDOMX010000393.1:0-1955 GCA_039831615.1 Planctomycetaceae bacterium | reverse complement strand
GACGAAGCAACCGTGCCAAGAAAAATATCGTCACTCCATCCCGAGCCGTACAGGGGTTGCCCAGGCGCCTCCTCTTGAGCGGCCAACGACACCCCCTGATCAGCTAATGATTGCGCTCGGTTTACATCGACCGGGTCAATATTTTGTAATTCGCTAAACACCATTGTCCCAGCAAGACTCGCAAAACTAATTCGTTCGCCAACGAGCGGTTGGTCACCGCTCAACCAGGGATCCACTTCTCGCAACACCTTCGCGATCAACGCCGGGTCGCGAACGAGCGTGGCCAGCCGTAACGTATGCACCCATGCCACCGACGGGATATACGCCATACCGGGAGTGCCAGGGTAACGCTCCGCCAACAAGCGCGCGATTGCCAACGGCTCCCGCACAAGGCGTCGTTGTAGCTGGTCTCGCAATGGTGACCGCTCGACCACCCCCGAAAGAACAGAGGGCAATACCTGACTAATGGCACCGTCTGGCACCGTCACAACAATCGTCTGAACAATGCCCAATCCATTTCCATTGTCCGGGTCCGACAACGCATCCATGAGCGACCGGTGCGCCTTTGCCCCGGTTACGACATCAATTTCTGCCCCGCTTCGTAGTTCGATCACCACATCCGGAGCCTGATACGTCACCCACCGCCACAGATAGCGGACCTCAGGCACGACCGGATCGTTATAGAAGCCATCTTCAGGCGGAAACGAAAAGGACTGCTGTGTTCCTGGGTTCGCGAGTGGCAAGACACTGACCGACCACTCCGACCGAAACTTCGCATCTGCCACCGTCTTAAACCAACGTACGGCCTCTAGCGCCACGTCGCCACTTGCCCGGTCTCCATCGAGGCCGGCTACGAGCACCACCCGGCGTCGAGTATCGGTAGGCGAAAAGGCACTTGTATTCTCAACGGTCAGGAGTCGGTCCATCTCATTCGTGAGACCCGCGGCACTCAGTAATGACGGCTCTCCTGTGAGCGCCGCAATTTCAGTCATTGCCGCAACGAGCTCAGCGTCTTGTGCGGTTACATCAACTTCCGCACAGAAAAGACCCAGCAGGACCACAGCCCACACACGAGAGAGGACGGCATTCCGTTTCATAGGCGTGATTCTAACGTCACGGTCCAGTTTTGTACCGCCTCAGAAAGTGGATACAACTCGTCGCGTGATTTCGCGCCGGAGACATCACGACCGACTCCCCCGCTTGAGCGACCACACCACCGTTTACCGCTGAAGCCTCACACGTCAAGCAGTCGGTCCAGTGGCCCCGTGCTATCGCCGAACGTCTCAATGGGCAGCCCCAGTTTCGCAAGAACAGTCACCCACAGATTTGCGAGCGGCGTATTCTGCGCATAGCGAACGTACCGACCACCCGTAATGCCCGTCTTCTGACCGCCTACAAGCGCAATCGGGAGATCATCATAAAAATGCGTATTACTGTCACTAATCCCAGTGCCGTACATCAAGAGCGTGTTATCGAGCATGTTGCCGTCACCCTCTGGCAATTGTTCGAGTTTTTTAACCAGGTAAGCGAACTGCTGGAAGTGATACTCATTGACCTTGTGAAGTCGTGCCAATTTCGCTGGTGAATCCTGGTGATGCGACAGCGGATGATGAGAATCTGGCACGCCAATTTCAGGATAGGCGCGACCGCTAATCTCACGCGCCATCATAAACGTAGTGATTCGAGTCAGATCCGTCTGATACGCCAAGGCCAATAAATCCATCATTAATTTGGCATGTTCTGCGTAGTCACTCGGCACTCCGACCGGCTGATCAACAACTGGCAACTCGCGTGCGCTCTGCTCTTCAGCCATCTGAATCCTCCGCTCGATATCTCTGAGGGAATCCAGATACTCGTCCAGTTTCGCCCGATCACTCGTCCCAATCACCAACTCCAGATCCCGTAATGCCCCATTAACGCTATCCAGGATGCTTCGGTCACGCTCGATTCTGGCT
>JBDOMX010000259.1:420-15967 GCA_039831615.1 Planctomycetaceae bacterium | reverse complement strand
CGTAAATCGCCCGTCGTTCACTGCTCCACCCATCGCCCATGGCGCCTGATCGTCGGTGAGTACGAAGACAATGTTGGGCCGCGAATGCTCGTGCGAACCCTGGCCAAACAACGGACAGGCCAGTCCTGTGGCAGCAAACAGCAGCAAAAAAACGAGGATTGTTCTGAACAACGACCCACCTCGCGCCTTGAAACCAATTAACGAGTCGTAAAAACCCAGGAGAGCGGCCGACGTCGATTCCGACCGTAACGGGATTGTTTCAAATTCGGTGCGATGTGCAATCCGGCTCCTCGGTCCCATCGCGGTGTCCATTGCCCTTGCCATCACGAATGGATCGCAATTCTCGATGCGATTCCACAGAATACTCCTCGTGGCTGCACTGAACAACGCTACAAGTTGTGACGGTCAGGTCGCATGCCTGTCAGGCCGCAATCTCGTCTCACCACATGATGTCACAGGTCGACATAGACGGCACCTGCATTGCGCCAACGAGAGTTGAATATGGTTGCCGTAACGAGCATACAATTGTCACGACGACTCCTGGGAATCGGAGTGCTCACGTCGTTTGTCCTGGCAGCGTCGACAGGGTTGGGCGCGGCACCCGCAAAGCAGTCGACACAGGCGGAAAACATCGGTGAGAGCGTCGGACGTCAGTATGACCTGGTGATCTATGGCGCCACACCGGGCGGTGTGGCTTGCGCCATTCGCGTCGCGCGACAGGGGCTTCATGTGTTACTGGTCAGTCATTCTGACCATGCCGGTGGAATGCTGGTCAATGGCCTGAGCACAATGGATACGCTCTACAACGGCGCCCGGGCTCCCGTTTACGACGAACTGCGGATGCGAATTCATGAATTCTATCGCGACAGATATGGTGTGGATTCGCTGCCATACCTGGCAACGCAGCCGGGACATCCGAAGACACGCTACGAGGCACACGTCGTCGAGCGGCTGATCGACGATCTCCTCGCTGCAGAAACACGGATCACAATTCTCAAGCGTTACTATCCTGTTGCTGTGACACAGGAATCAGCCATGCTGCGTTCAGTCACATTCCAGCAGATGGATGGTGAAGAAAGACTGATGGCTTCTGCTGACGTATTTGCTGACTGCTCCTACGAGGCAGATCTGGCAGCTGTGACAGGTGTGCCCTGTCGGGTGGGCCGAGAGTCTCGAGATGAGTTTAATGAGAAGCATGCAGGCGTCATTTTTATGCGCCGAATGCCGTGGCCACCCAGGAGCGTGGACATTGAAAACCTGAGTGAAGTGCGGCGGCTCAACCTGTACCGATATGATGCCTGGTACGAGACGATGAGTGATGCGGGGACTAGTGCTGCCGACCCTGCAGTTCAGGGATTCAACATGCGGACAATCATCACCAATGATTCTTCGAATCGCGTGATTCCAGAAAAACCGCAGGATTATGATCCTGAATTGTTTCGAAAGTTCGGCTTTGGACATCCTCAACACCCTGGATTGAGCATGCCAAATCGAAAATTCGGTATGAACGAGCCGAAGCTTGTCGGTGAGCAGGACCGGTATGTTGAGGGTGACTGGCGAACGCGGCGGGCTGTCACTCGACAACACCGAGATGCCGCACTGGGTTTGCTCTATTTTCGTCAGCATGATTCATCCGTCCCTGAATCCATTCGCGCAGAATGGCAGGAGTACGGACTCCCCAGGGACGAATTTGTGGATAACGGGCATATGCCGTACGAGGTCTACGCTCGCGAGACAAGACGCATCAGGGGGCGTGCTGTATTCACCGAAAATGACGCTCAACTGGCGGTCACGCTCTCCCGGGCCCCCGTTCACTCCGACAGTATCAGTATGACCGAGTGGTTCCTCGACTCGCACGCCTGCACCCCGCGACAGGTCGATGGCAGTGAGCTCGAAGGAATGGTCATGCTAAAGAATCAGACGTTTCCTGGGCAGCTGTCCTATCGCACCATTCTGCCGGAGGGACATGACAATCTTCTTGTGCCGGTGTGCGTCTCATCCACGCATGTAGGTTGGGGAACCATTCGTCTGGAACCAACCTGGATGAGTATCTGCGAAGCTGCCGGATTTGCAATTGCCATGGCAAAGCGGCAAGGCGTGACGCCGGCAGAGATCGACGATGACGCTTTGGTGCGTGTGCTGGCTGAACATCGGGTGATGGTCTCGTTCTTTAATGACGTCGAAGGTCATGCAGACGCCAAATGGTATCCAGCGGTACAATATCTTGGCACGCAGGGCTATTTTGGCTCCTACGATGCCCGACCGAACGACCTGCTGACCTCAACACTGGCGGGCGCATGGGCCGAACAATTCCGCCGCCAGCTGAGCGGTGTGGACGTCAATCCGACCGAAGCAGCGCAACGGATCCGGGTCGCCGAACAGAAAAATGGAAGTCCGGTCGCCGCACACAAGTTTGCGCGGCAACTTGAACAGGCCGCGGGAACGATCGAAGGGCGACCTGCGGCAGTTTCTCAACTGATGGCTCAGCTGGAAATCTCGTCTGATGGGATGATCAGCCGCGGCGATGCCTGTCGTTTGATTTATACCGCGACGATGCGACAGGACTTTGCCGCGCCTCGGCAATGAGTATTCCAGTCACACTGCGGCGAACGAGATGAGGATTGCGGACTGGATCTTTCTATTCGTGAGCATTCGCTGATAGATGCGTTTCCAGCCAGCTCACGGCCTTCTCCCAGACCGGGGCCGGAATTGAATGGCCCTGCCCGTGATTCAGGAGTCCGAGACGCACGGGCTGATCCCAGAGCCGATACACGGCCTGAGCAGGCGAAATCAGCGGCCAACTGCGATTGCCGTCGGCAGCGCCGACTCCGGTCTCGCCTCCCAGGATCAGGAACGGGCGTGGCGCAATCAGGGCAAGCAGTTCGTGGTGGTTTCGCTCGCAGTCAGGACGATCGATTGTCGAGCCGAGATACCACGGCGCATTCCAGTTCGTTGATTGAAATGCGATTCCGCCTTCGCTGGCGACTGCCGCGCGAATGCGCTCGTCGAAGGCGGCTAAATAAAGCGTTTCCTTCGCGCCGAGGGAGTGGCCGATTGCTCCGATACGCCGTGGGTCGACACCCGGTATTGACTCCAGAATATCGACGGCACGTCGGGCGTCGTAGACCATTTTACTCATGCCCAGCACACCCGGCTTTCGCTCCAGAAACAGCCGAGCCGCTTCCGGGATGGACGGCGCGTCTTCCCAAAGATAGTTGCGCGGGCAGATCACGACGAAACCTCGCTTTGCCAGTTTTGGTCCGAGATGCTGCATTTCGGGGCCAGTGAGCCCGGCAATTTCGTCAATGGTATCCTGCGTGGTCTGATGGAGGGCCACGATGCCGGGAAGCGAGCGACTGTCAGATCCGCCGGAGCCGGACGGTTTCAGCAACCACGCTTCGATCTCCTGACCGGACTCGTTTTCATATCGGAGACGCTGTCGGACAAAACCCTCCAGCACTGTCGTTGCGAGAACTTCGGCACCCGACGCTGGACGCTCGGCGACCTTCCCGAGGAAGTCGCTCCATGTCTTCACAAGTTGCTGACGGCGCGGTCGCCATGCGGCGACGGTCCCGACTGTTTCGCCGTCGAAACTCAACAGCGGAGCCATGAAACCAACTGCATCCGTGGTTGGAATGATTTCGGGTGGAGTCGTCACCTCGCTTAGCCATGAAACGTCAGTGACTGCGGGGAGCGCGGCAAGAAACAAACTGAGAGTCGTGGCAACGGTGGTCTTCATCTTGTAATCCTGTTCGGATGGAATCTGACGTGCTGTCCACAGTCACCGAGTGTTGTCAACGCTGGATGCTTTGTCCACTTCACGCCGCAGGTGGATCGCTCTGGCTGCGATTTGTTGAATCCCGTAGACTCCTCGTCCGTTGCCGCGGTGAAGTGGGATCGCAGTGTTCATGTCGGTCTGGCAATCGCAACGATTTCTCTGTAACGGACTACGGGGACGGGATTTGGGAAATCTCGATGGCAGGTCATGGATGGTATCATGTGTCAACACCCCCGACGTCTGGTTCTTCCGACCGGCAAAGATGATCATTTACCGATTTCATACGGTTCTTTGCTGGAGTTTCCGGAGGATCCGATCGCCTGCATGAAGCGGCTGAACGCGGAATTCGGAGATGTTGCGGCATTAGAAGATGATGGACAGAGACTCGTATTCGTCTTCTCTCCCGAAATGAACCGTCGGGTGCTGGCAGATTCTGAAGTGTTTCATTCCCGATTCTTTGCCGTTCGAGGTGGTCGTCGTTCGGCTCAACGGCGCGTCACTTCAGGGTTGCTCAGTCAAAACGGTCCGGATCATCGTGACACGCGACGCGTCTTGATGGACGTCTTCGCGAAACGAATGTTGCCTGAATTCCACGCGACGATATCGAACCTCACCATTGACATGGTGGACTCGTGGCAGGCAGGGGATATTCAGGATTTGAACGGTGACATGGTCCGGTTGATGCTGCGTATGACGAGCGCGGTCCTGTTCGGAATCGATGACGTGGCGTATTCGGTCGAGCTTGGAGAGAAAATTGATCGATGGGTACGCTGGAACCACGAGATTGGGATGGGAGCGATGATTTCATCCAGCCGGTTTTCCGACGGATACGACTCGTTGCTGGAGATGGCCGAGGAACTGGAAGTCAGTGTCCGCGAAATGTTTGACCGACATCGACGCGGAGCCAGTCAGCGAGTGAACATATTGAGCCTGCTGTTGCAGGCACAGGGTGCGGACGCCGGCATGACCGACGATCAGTTAGTCGGCCATGTGACGTTGCTGTTCGCAGCGGCCCATCTCCCGACCGCGCACACGCTCACATGGACACTGCTGCTGTTGGCGCTGCATCCTGATGTGCTGCAAAGGGTTCGGATCGAACTGGACGACGTTTCAGATTCTGCGACGCCCGGTCATACTGAAATCGAATCACTCAGCTTCCTGGACAAGGTCATTCGCGAGAGCATGCGGGTCCTGCCGGCTTCGTCCTACTCACAGCGCATTTCTGTCAAGCCAGTGCAACTCGGGCCGTTCAGACTGCCGGCGATGACACCGATTGTTTTCAGTCAGTACATCACTCATCACAGTCCCCGGCTGTATTCGCATCCGGATGAGTTTCAGCCGGATCGCTGGGACTCGATTGCTCCAACTTCCTACGAGTATCTTCCGTTTGGCGCGGGGCCACGTCGGTGCATTGGGGCCCCTCTCGCGATGGCCGAACTTCGTACAGCTTTGGCTGTTATGCTCAAACGCTTTCATTTTGAGCTGCTGCCGGGGTCAATCGTCAATGGGCAGGTGGTTTCAACGATGTTGGGGCCGACGACAGTTGTACCAGCCCGACTGCTCCCCACCGGACAGCTCCCTGCGGCTGTGCCGATTGCCGGAACAATTCGAGACCTGGTCCAGTTGCCTCTCGTGCCGTTTGCTCAAGCACGGCGCTCAGCCGCTTAGAACAATTTTCGAAAAGTCGTGGCGGGTTCCGGCTTGCGGGGGCCATGGATCATGGGCTGTGGCACTGCCGCCGCGGCCACGAGTCAGCGTAATACGCTGTAGCAGACCACAGTCTGGGGTTCAGCGACGGGACAACGGGCGGCAGAGTCATCCTTGCCGGACAGATCTCGGTGGTGATTGCAACAGCTTATACGGCCCGGTAACATCGAGGTCTGACCGTGAGGTCAGTTTTCGAAAAGTTGTAGCGGGTCCCGGCTCGCTGCCGCTATGGATCATGAGCTCCGGCATTTCCGCCGCGGCCACGAATCAGCGTAATACGCTGTCAGCAAATGATGTGAGCGCATTCATGCGTCAGATACTCAGAGACGAGAGCAGCCAGCTGTTTGAATCGACGCGGTTATTTCTGGGAGCCATGATTGCGCTCCTTGGATACATTATCAGCACGTCAGTGACCGGTTAGCGGACGCTGCTCGGTTCAGTTACCGGAACAGTTCACTCACGGCGCCTTGTGATTCCGCTCGCGGACCTCTCCGAGGGGCGTAGGCTCCCGACACGACTCCTGTACTGAGGCGCTGGCCGACTGAACCATTGACGGTACGGCTTCTTGCTCCGTTGACGAGTCGAGCATTGAACTCCTGGCCGGCACGCCACGCCACCCGTTTTCTGGTGTATCCGAGGAATTCGAGGAACGTCGCGAGCCCGATCTCGTAGACACCATGGTTTTCAGCCTGCAGCTGAAGTTTGCCGGTCTTTAACTGAATCTCACGATAGGTCAACAGGCGTGTTTCATCTTTTGAGTCATCAGTGGCGGTTTCCCCCAGATCTGCAATGATCAGGAAACGGGTCTTTGCCGAGATGCTGTTCTCGGCATCTTCGTCCGACATTGTTTCTCCGTTTTGTGTGATAAATTCGCCGTCGTCGTTTACCTGGACGGCCACTCGACCGCCCTGGTCCACAATCATTCTCAATAGCTCGTCGCGATCGCTGCCGGGACTTCCATCGAAGTCGATCAGACCTGCAATGGCTACCTCAACCGGAAGGCCGGCGGTGAAGATCGGCGAATAAACCGGATCTCCATTGGCGATTGGACGGTGAAGATCCTGTTCAGTGATTTTGGCTTCGGAGAGATGCGGACCCATAACACTGACGATTTCAATACTGGCTTTGATGTCGCGCGTGTTCCGGCGACCGATTCCGCCATTCGCTGCCAAATAAACGGAAAACGTCGTGCCGACTCGTACTTCGTCTTTTCTGCCGAGGTTGACATAGGCAAAACCGTTGACCTGATCCACCGATGAGATCACTCCATCCGGGGTTGAGAAGCTGATATCATCCTGTTTGAAGAGTTTATTGCGGAGAGCCTGGATGGCCTGCCGTTTGTCACGAACGTCGCCTTCCAGGAAAGACAGCCTGCGTTCTGCTTCGGTGAAGTACGTGCTGTGGGCTTTCTGTGCGTTTTCAAAGGTGGTCCGCAGCTTTTCAAACTGTTCTTGAATTTCGTCGATTCGTTCGCTGTGGATGGCATCCTGCTTTTGACGTTCCTGTTCTGCCAGCTCAAATGCTTCTTTGTGGACCTGAATCTCTGCATCCTTTGACTCGCGCACCCGTTGCAATTCGTCGTTCTTGTTCTGCAGATCGACCTGGCGACTGATTGCCGCCGCCGACTGGATGTCTCGCGCGGTCCCGGCATTGTCAAGTGCCGGATTCAAACCGGTCGCGGCGTCAGTGAGTTTGTTGAATCGATCGCTATTCAGTTTTTCCTGGATCTCACTGGCGACAGCTCCGACCTCTCCCTGCAGCCCGATCACGTTGAGCAGCGTTTCTTTTTCATCGTTCAGGCGACGCACTGAGGCTTCGGCGTCACTTTTTTCCCGTGTCGCCTGAGCAAGTGCGGTCGCACTCGCGGTGGCACCGCTTGAACTCATTGCCCAGGCCACTCCCATGCCGACAGCCAGGACCATAAAGAAGGCGAGAACGAAGTAGAGTGTGCCGTTATTCTGTTGTGACATGGATGCGGTTTCCTGGAGTGATCTGACGGCTCAGCCAAACGGCTTTTTCGTGGATGTGCTGGACTGCTGGTACTCAATACTTGAATGGATCACCGACACTTGTTCCGGCCCCTGGACACTCCGGCGTTACTCGAACCTGCGAACGGACAATTCGTTGTGTTGGGTCGGGGAACGCTTCTGGCGGATGCGAACTGAGTTTGGACCCGGAACCCTGGGCAAACTGTACCGATCACGCTGCATCTGAAAAGGATATCGAGGGGACAGGGGGAGTCAAGAAATTAGTGACCCAGGTCGTCATCCGTCGATGGGGCCGGCCGAACTGATGCCGTCCAGGCCCCTACCAGGGATTGTGTCGAGGGTAGAGTCGAACCTGACCTCCCGATTCATGTATCGAGAGCAGGTACGGCCGGAAAACAGCAGAATTGGCCGAATGGGGGTTCGTATTAATGGAGTGGCTGAGCCGATTACAAGATCTGATCACAAACTGCAGAATTTGCAGCAGCCGTGCTGTCGATCGGCCTGAAAACCGCCGCCAGGCTGTGTCAATGAGGGGCCGTTTTTCAGGCTCCCGCTGACGGGAATCCGGCACTGTCGCGGACTTTTTCGGTCAAAACGCAGTCACAGGGTTTCGCCGAAATTGTCAGGCCAGTCACAATGATCGAGCGGCAGATTGCCGCAGAGGTTTCCCCACACGCTGGTTTTGTGCGAATGACTGTTCGCACCGTTTCACTCGGAGTGAGTTCCATGGTCAAGACTGCGTCCACAATGCTGCCGATCGGTACCACCGCGCCCGATTTCTCGTTGCCGAATGTTGACGGGACGATGGTGAGTCGAGGTCAGTTGGCGGGGAAGCCGTTGTTGTTGATCTTCATGTGTAATCATTGTCCATTTGTCATTCATCTGCGGGATGCGCTGGCTGCCTTTGCGGATGAGTACCAGGCACGGGGACTGGCGGTCGTGGGGATCAATTCGAATGATGTCGAACATTATCCACAGGATGGTCCGGATGAAATGAAAAGTGAAGCTGTATCGGCCGGATATCAATTCCCCTATCTGTTCGATTCAACGCAGGATGTCGCTCGCGCTTATCGGGCTGCCTGTACTCCTGATTTCTTTTTGTTCGATGCCGATCACTCGCTCGTCTATCGTGGCCAGTTTGACAGCAGCCGGCCAGGCAATGATGTTGCGGTGACAGGAGAAGATCTGCGTGCGGCCTGTGATGCGGTCTTAAGTGGCCGGGACGTATCATCCGACCAGGCGGCAAGCATCGGATGCAATATCAAATGGGCACCCGGCAAAGAGCCTGAGTATTTCACTGGTCAGGCGGCTGTTTGAGTCGGCAGCGGTTCGGACGGCGGATGTGTTGTCAGCAGGAATCTGTTCTCCTTCGATTCGTAGCCGGACCGGCCGGATTGAATCGATCCACACGACTCAGCCAAGTCGGGCGTCAGGACATCCAGGATGCGATTTTCACTGACCGGCGATCAGGCAGACGCGGCATTGCTTGCCTGGAGCATTGCGCGGTCGACTGATCATTCGCTTGGTGACGTGCACATCCGTGGCGCACTGGAAAATTGTCTCAGCAGGAATTTTCCGGCTGATGCGCGCCGCGTCCATCAGCCGGAAGAGGTGCTCGTTGCATCTGAAACAGATGCCGTCATTGTCGCGGAGTCGCGATCGGAGGAATCGATTCGACTTGTCCGTCACGCTAGTCAGGCGGACTATCACGTTGTAGTGATTCCTCCAAATGATCTTTCCACAGCCTACAGCTACGAGTTGCATTTGCTGCTGGACGAAAGCAATCGTGGCATCGTGGTGCTGACAGGAAGCTGGTATTTGCCGGACGGACTCTGTGCAGACCTCACGCTGACTGACAGTCAACTGGGTTTGCCGACGTCCGCTGACGATCGCGATGCTGCTGCTGTGTTAATGCATGCCATTGACGCGTGCTCTTCGCTTGGATTCGCGGACTCTCAGGTAACTGTGTTGGGCACCAATGAGAACTCACCCGGATCAAGTCGACGGATTGTACTGTCGGGGTCAGCGCTCGATGGCTTGCCGAGCCCTGCGGTCACACTGAACTTCTCAGACACAACAGCAACGTTTCATCTTCAGACACACTCAGGTCAAGAATCGATCGATCGTCAGATTATTATGCCTGGTCATGTCGACAACCTGCCGAACGAACTGGCTGAGACGTTGTGTCGGCGCGTTACCGCGCGATTGCTGGATGCGGCGGCGTGCCAGACAGCGATGGAACAGTTTTCGAGAACCCTCCAGGTGGTGGCAGCGGTCGACCGATCGATTCGACGCCGTCGGACGATCGATGTGTATGCTGACGAACTCACAGAACGTTCTGTGTTCAAAACACAAATGACGGCAATTGGCTGCGGGGTACTCACGTGGCTCATGCTGGGTATGATTGGGTATCTCCTGCTTGGACAGTTGTTGAAACCGCCGTCGGCTGTGATGAAGGTGATGCGAGCCCTGTGGATTGCCCCGGTGGTGATCTTCCTCGTGGCGCAGTTTCTGCTGCCGCTTGCACGCCGGCGAAAGCAGGCTGCACAGACATCGTCCGACAACGAAACGACCAAAGACAATGACGATAACAGTGCCACTCATTCCATCTGACGATGTGCGTGTCGGTGAATCTGCCGAGGTGGTTGCAGAAGGACGCGTGTTCGCAGTGTTCAATATCGATGGCCGGTACCATGTCCTTGACGGTATGTGTCCTCACGCGGGCGGCCCGCTGGGAAAGGGGACCCTGCACGGCTGTGTGGTGACCTGCCCATGGCATGGTTGGCAGTTTGACGTGACGTCCGGTCAACATCAGCTCAGCGAAGGCATTTTCCAGCCGCGCTACGAAACCACGGTTGTCGACGGGATGGTGGTTGTCGACATTGATCAATAATCACGTCACGTCAAAACGAATGTGCTCAATGGCAGCGTGACCGGATTTACGAAACGGTCGAGGCATCGGCTGGGCGGCTCCGTTGAGGTCCACGGTGCGACATCGCAGGCTGTAGCGGCCGTTTGCCAGCCCCGCGTGTTCAAGTCGCCAGAAAATCCTTGTGAGCGGCAGAGGCCAGCTGGTGGGACGTCCCACAGAATCGAAGCCATGTGTATCCGCCGGCACGGAACCTCCAGGCAGGCCACCTCCGAAATCTTTTGGCGGTGGCAGCAGCGCCGCATCCTGCCATGGTGCCGAAGCGAAGTACGGATCATCATCCGGCAGTGGCTCGTCCCGGTTGTGAACCCAGACCTGAACGCCGGCCAGGCCGGAAATGCCGACCTGAGCGTAGCCGGAGATTGGAAAAGGCTGATTGGATGAAACCTTTTCTGGTGGGTTCAGCGTGGCAGAAAACGTTTTGAGCGGACTGTCCACGTCGTTGTTTTGCTCGGCGTATGTGTCGTTTGCGGTTGGTATATTGGACAGTATCAAATCCGTGAGCCACTTGATGGATTTGAACCCATAGGCTTCCGGAACGACGATGCGCACGGGACCGCCCCGTTCTGGTGTCAGCCACTGGCCATTCAGCTTGTAACAAAGGATGACCGGTGGCAGACCGAACGGATCTTCAAGAACGCGTCCGATTGGCAATGAGCTTTGGAACATCTGTTTGGGATCGGCGTTGTGATATCCGTAGTAGAAGACACGGCGCAGATTTTCGACGGGCTGAGTCTTCCAGATGACATCTCGCAGCGGAACGCCTTCCCAGATTCCATTCCCAAGTGGACACCCGATGTTCAGGCACGTCATGACCTTTGGAAAACGGACGGAGCGATGCTCGGCAAGCTGCATCAGGTCACGAAATGTGAATGCGTTCTCTTCTTCCAGCGGCTGGCGAATTGATGCAGGAAACTCGGGATCGCTGATAACATTGAGTCGCCACGTGTCCCGGGTCAGACCGACATCCCTTTTCTTTGCTTCATCCAGTGAATGTGGAACTGGTTTACCGCGTGACACATCCTGGAAGTCATCCGGTTTGGTGAGCCATGGTTCCGGATCAGTGAGTGATTCAGTCTGGTCTGGATTCTGTTCCTCCCCGGACGCCTGGGTCGACAACCCTGCGGCAGCTGTTGCGAGGCTGTTCTGAATGAACCGCCGCCGCGTTGAAGATTGTCGCTGGCTTGTCCCGGAATCCGACATGATTGACTACCTCAAACGTGAATTCGAAAATGCCACCATCACTATAACGCTTTTCACGAGCCAGTTCTCTGAGAACTCGCGAGAAGAACGCGTATTGCAGTCCAGCGAGAAAACCGGAGAGTGCCACTTGCTTCGATGATCGGCTGGCTTGCCGTGCGGCGATTCATCTCGAATTGATGGGGTCAACATCAACCGCCATTTCAACTCCGGCGGGCAGTTCCAGGGAATTCGCGACTGAGAGCCAGACCTTCCGAACATGCTCCGCGGTTGGTGCGGCGATCTGCAGATGATAACGAAAATTTGCCCGCAGGCGGGCGATGGGTGCGGGCGCGGCGCCCAGAATTCGCACGCCGGGATCTGCGGCAGCGACTACGCGCAGCTGGCGAGCTGTTTCACGTGCCGTGTCCGAGACCTGCGATTCCTGTTTGCCGCGAAAGATCACTCGAGTCACACAGGAGAATGGTGGTGCGTTGAGTTCGTGCCGTTCCTTCAGTTCATGTTGGGCAAAGCCGAGATAGTCATGTTTTGCCGCGTAGGTCACACTTGCGTCCTCCGGGCAGCTGGTCTGCACAATGACTCTTCCACCTCGATCACTGCGTCCGGTGCGACCAGCCACCTGAGAAATCAATTGAAAAGTCCGTTCGGCTGCCCGCATGTCGGGTTGATTGAGCATACTGTCTGCATCGATCACTCCCACCAGTGTGACGTTGGGAAAATCGAGACCCTTGGCGATCATCTGAGTCCCGAGCAGGATCTGCACTTCTCCGGATCTGAATTTTTCCAGTGCCGCATCGTGACTGCCTGGCTTTCTCATGGAATCACTGTCCATGCGTATGATGGTCGCACCATCGAATGTGGCCTGCACTTCTTCTTCCAGTTTTTGAGTCCCGGTGCCGAAGTATCTGATCGACGGATTCTGGCAGGTCGGACATCGTTCGGGGGCCGGAATCGAGTACTCGCAACCGTGGCAGATTGCCGATTGGCGGTCGCGATGCCAGGTGAGCGTCAGGTCACAGTCCGGGCACTTGACTCCGGAGCCGCATTTCCGGCACCAGACTGTTGTCGAGTAGCCTCGCAGGTTCAGAAACAGGATCACCTGGCCATTGTCAGCCAGCGCGCGGCGTATCGCCTGCTGTAAGGCGCGGCCCAGGCTGGCTCCCCGCGAAATGATCGGATCATTGCGAATGTCAACAACAACGACCGAAGGGAGCGGCAGCCCCGACACGCGTCGCGGCATGGACAGAATCTGATCATGATGCTGATGAGTCCGCAGCCATGACTCAAGTGTGGGCGTCGCTGATCCAAGGATCAACGGAATCTTTTCCATCCGGCACCGCTGTCTCGCAACTTCGCGGGCATGATAGCGGGGGGTATTGTCCTGCTTGAAAGTTGGTTCATGTTCTTCGTCGATGACGATTAAACCGACATTCGGTGTGGGAGCGAAAACGGCGCTGCGTGCTCCAACAATTACTTCGACATTCCCCTGGGCAATTTGTTGCCATTGCCAGTGACGCTCGGAGTCACTCATGTGGCTGTGAAGCACGGCGACTGCCTGAAAGCGACTGCGGAATCGTCGAATCGTCTGCGGAGTGAGACTGATTTCCGGCACAAGAACGATCGCCTGCCGGCCGTAACGTACGACTTCCCGTATGGCCTGAATGTAGACTTCGGTTTTGCCGCTTCCCGTGACGCCGTGGAGTAAAAATGTCTGATGTTGTTGTGATTCAATCGCCTGTTGAATTGAATGAAGACATTGTTGCTGCTGACTGTTGATCTGCAGATCTGGTTCTGAACTGATGGCATCCTGTGCGATGCCTCGGAGTTCCGAGCGAACTCGGACAACTTCAAGCAACTCCTTTTCCGCAAACCGTTGATCGGCCCCGGACCGCATCCCGCACGTTCACAAATCTCCGGCGCCGACATCGGGACCTTTGTGTTGCGCAGCACATCGACGACAGCCTGCTGTCCAGGAGGCAGGCGTACATTCTGCAGTTGTTGTTCCGCATTCGCTGCCAGCAGGAATCCCTGCACCATGCGCGTCCCGGAGCGCCTTTTCACGCCGGCCGGGATGACGCTTTCGAGGACCTGTCCCCAGCCGCATAGATAGCGATGAGCGATCCAATCCGTTAGCTGCAGCATCTGCGTACTGAGCAGAGGTGCGGGGTCGAGAACTTCCTGAATTTCTTTGAGTCGTCGGTTTGGATTTTGCGCCTGGTTGACGCCCACGCAGTACCCCACAACCGACCGATCTCCTCGGCCCAGCGGAGCCTTAACCCTCATCCCTGCTCGCAGCAGTTCTCGGATGCCATCCGGGATCAGGTAGCTGTAGGGCTTCTCCAGCGGCAGATTGAAGACCACTTCCGCGATCTGGACATCTTCCTGGGCAGCCTGCTCCCATTCCGGCAGGTCGGCAAATTCAAAGAGTCCCTGATTTGCCACGGCGATTCGTATTCATGGACCGACAATGCAGTGCGGACAGGCTCGCGGCAGACTGCCGTCGAACGACTTACTTTGCCGATCATAAACTTGAGGCGCAGCGACGGAGTGGCCGGTGAGTCGGCTTGCCGGTGATCACGACAGCGCAAGCCGAGCATCTGAGCGCATCGATGCTGCCGTCGAACTAGGCCGAAAAACTACTGCCGCAGCCGCAGGACTTCACTGCATTTGGGTTGTTGAACTGGAATCCCCTTTTGTCGAGGCCCGAGTAGAAGTCGATCGTGGTTCCATCGAGGAACAGATCGCTCTTTTTGTCAACGACAACCCCCACACCGTGTTGCTCCAGGAGCACATCTGCCTTCGTGTCAAAATCGCCTGTGAAGTTGAAGGCATACTGGAATCCGCTGCATCCACCGCCGACGACGCCGACGCGCACGTATTTCAGTTCTTCGCGGTTCTGTTCGTCCATCACTCGTCTGATTTCAACCGCAGCGGCTTCGGTGAGTTGAACTGCCATTTGAATTCTCCCGTATCGACTATTGTATGCCGAAGCGGCAACCTGTCAACAGGCTGCCGAAGTGGCTATAAATGTTTTTCGGGGCGGATGTTACGACAAGCCGGGGTTCACCTGCTCGAGCCGTCAAGGGTCGACCCGGTTACATAGAACAGTTTATTCGACGTAAGTCATTGTCTGTCAAGCACGTCATTCGTGAATGGTGTCTTATTTTCGCCGATTTTGCACATGATTGCCGGCCGATTCTCATGCCGCACGTCTCGGACTGGTCCCGTGAATTCCCTGATCGGGCCCGCTATTAGGTGTTTTTTATGAATAATCCACACGGTTGCATCGTGCCAGGACGGCTGCCATTCGCCGGAATCCTCCTGATGCTGGGAATAACGGGCTGTGTGGAACAGAAGTACCAGCCTTTGGTGGGTGCACCTGATGGCAAAGCCGAAATGCTGGCAGTGGAGAGCGAAGGTGGTCAGGATTTAGAACATGCAAAAGGCCCGTTTCTGGAGCTCGTGCACCAACCGGGTCGCGTTGTGGTCGTCGATTTCTGGGGGCCCCATTGCGGACCATGCTTACACCTGGCCCCGGAACTGCGGGAGATCGCTCGGATGTACCCGGACCGAGTGTCTGTCGTGAAGGTCGATGTTGAATCATCGGACAACATCGAACTGGCGCAATACTTTGAGATCCATGCTATTCCGGAGATTCGAGTTTTCGTGGACGGACAATCAGTGGGAGCGATTCACGGCTTCGCCACGGCCGAACGGATCGCTCAGAATCTGGAGCCGGCGATGGCATTGCTGGACAGAAATTCGGGATCATAGGGTGTTCCAGCCGTCACGGCAGGCGTACGTGTCCTGCCGCACCTGCTGCGAGCTCGTCGCAAGTGCTATCAGCAACTGATGGACCCCGGGCGTTGCTACTTTGGCTGCGATAATTGTATTTCCGGCAAACCGAATGAGTTTTGGCAGCGGTTTGTGGTTGCCGCCTCGCCT
>JBDOMX010000259.1:0-410 GCA_039831615.1 Planctomycetaceae bacterium | reverse complement strand
GGGGAGAGCCATGTCGTCATTCTGAATTCGCAGTGCCATCAGATCGTGACGGCTGCTGTTCGCTGAATGTCATGGACGCAGCGTCTGCCGTTTTACACAGGCGCGAAGTGCTGTGATTTGGTGCGGTTTGGCGGGGTGCCCGATTCCGTTGCCCGATCTCATGATAACGGCGCGCTATCTGCTTTCTTCGGACGAAAGCGACCCAAACCGATCTCCTGCCTCGGAATTTTGCGAACAACGACCTGGCAGGATTGTCCGATAAGCAGACACACCGAAAAGGACTTGTTATGACTGCTGTCACTCAAAATCTCGAACTTGCATTGTTCTCCTCTTCCCTGGGGCAGTCGATACTGGACGCAATTGTGCAGGCAAATCTTGACATGAACACTGTTTCAGCCTCGATTGTCGGG
>JBDOMX010000351.1:7273-15975 GCA_039831615.1 Planctomycetaceae bacterium | reverse complement strand
CTGCCGCATGTCTGACGGTTCTCTCGACACCAGCACAGGCCCCGGCACCGGACGCTTAGAAGCGACGGAGGGGCTCCGCGGCGCGGCGGCGACCGGTCTGACTGCTCGCCTGTTTACTGTAAATCTGTGACAGGCGAATCAGGTCCGGACGCTGCTCAGCAGGGGCCAGCTTCAATGCGGCACGCACGGCCGCATCGGCTTTGACGAACTGTTTTGCTTCGGCCTGGCACGCCGCCAGAGTACTCAGGAATGCCCACTCCTGATTGCCTGTGAGCTGGCAGGCCGTGGTGGCCATTTTGATGGCACGCTGCGGGTCTCGAATGTCCTCACTGCTGGCGGTGGCCAGCAGCCAGGCACAATTATCATAGGCACGTGCGAATTCCGGATTGATCGCAATGGCGCGTTCATAGTTCTCAAGCGCCTCGCGCGGACGATTCAGACGCGTCAGCGCGGCAGCACGATTATTCCAGGCGCGAAACAGGTCCGGTTGAACGGCAATCGCACTGTCCCAGCACGCAACAGCCTCTTCGATCCTTTCCCGTTCGAACAGCAGATTTCCGCAGTTGTACCACGCAGCCGCATGGTCATGATCACGCGCGATGGCTTCGCGATAGTGTTGCACGGCGGCGTCGAATTCCCTGTTATGGGCGAGGATATTGCCCCGGACATACCAGTAGTCTGCGGGTGATGCATCAAACTGAATCGCCTTGTCCAGATCCCTGAGTGCTGCTGTGAAATCACCTAATCGAACATTGGCCAGACCGGCCCGGTAGTGCAGCCGGGCGTTTTCCGGATCGCTCTGAAGGGCGTGGCGCAGGTTTTCGGCCGCAGATTCAAATCGCCCTGTGCGATGCAGGAGTGTTCCGCGAAAACTCAACGCCTCGGCATGGTCGGGATGGCTGCTCAGCACCCGAGTCAGATCTTCAAGTGCTTCACGGAGTTGCCCGGTTTGTTCGAACGTTTGAGCTCGTGCAAGTCGTGCTTCGATGTGGTCAGGAGTCTCCTCCAGAATATCCGTCAGGTCGCGATACTGGCCTTCGCTGCGGCCGGTTTCCATGCGGCACTGACATCGCTTCCACAACAAGTCGGTGTTTTCGGAGAACAATGTGCGCGTTTCCAGAATCGCATCCAGATCTTCGAGTGCGGCCAAAAACTGCTTCTGTTCAAACAATGCGTTCGCACGCAGGACCCGGGCTGACCGGTGAGTCGGGTCTGAGTGCAGGATCACCGACGTGTCTTCGATTGTACCGGCCGGTTGACCTGCGTCGGCTCGAAGGCGGGCCCGCGCCATGCGAGATCCAATGTGTCCGGGATCGAGATCGATGGCCCGTGAAAAATCCTGAATGGCGTCTGAGATTCTTCCCTGGTCCTTCCTCACCAAACCTCGCAGCTCGTACATTTCTGCGTTCGGAGTTGTTCGCTCGATGGCGCGGTTAATGTCATCAATCGCTTCTTCAGTTCCGCCGAATCGCAGCAGGATCTCTGCCTGCAGAAGTCGTGCGTCGACATGTGTCGGGTCAATCCGCAGAGCTTCGCGGCTGTCCAGAAGTGCTGACTCGGGATTAAGCTGCCCGAACCACGCGGACGACCGCAGACAATACAAAGTGGCAGCATTGGACTGTTGTGGCGAGATATCTCGCAGAAGCTTCAGCGTCTCCGTAAAGCCCTGCCGTTTAAGCGAGAGCCGCGCCAGACGTTCCAGGGCACCGGAATGCTGAGGTTCAACCGTGCACACCCGCGCAAGATCTTGCCTGGCATCCGCGTCGCGTCCCAGTTCCTGCAGCAGGCACGCCCGACGATACAGGGCTGTCGAGTCATCAGGCTGAATCGACAGGATCTTCGACAGATCCGTGACGGCTGACTCCCGCCGACCGGACTTTTCATAAGCATTCGCCCGCTGCAACAGCAGCTTCAGGTCGGCAGGACTTTCAGTCAGCAGTTCGGTGAGATCCCCTGCCGCCTGCTCCCAGTGCCCGGATCCCATCTGCAGGTGGGCCCGCTGCCGCAGCGCGGTGTGGCGATGCTTCTCGAAGGAGCTGAGCGCCGTGTAGTCACAGATCGCATCATCATGACGCTCGACCGCCGTGAATATTTCGGCACGCAATTGAAGCAGCGGCGCACGATCAGTGTCAGAGTCGTCGAGTAGCTCACTGACCAGAATGATCGCCTGTTGGTATCGCCCCGTGCTGAATCTGGCTCGAGCGAGACGTTCACCGAGGACGAAATCCTGCGGACTGAGCGTCCGGAGTTTTTCGAGGTCATGCAGTTCGCCTTCGACATCCCCAGTGCTCCGGCGCAACCGTGCGCGAAGTGTGAGTACCTCGGCGGTGATGTGACCAGCCTCCACGGCCATCTGCAGACAATCGAGAGCCTGTTTGGCATCTCCGGAGGTCTCGTACGCCCGAGCGGCCTGCAGCATGGCGGTCGACTTTGGCCCCTGGAGTCGGTCGAGGCGGCAGAAATCCGCAGCCGCCTCCTGGTGCCGACCCATGTCCAACAGCAATTCTGCACGCAGCTTGCGGAACTCGTAGTTTTCGGGATTGATCCGACAGGCAACAGTGACGTCCGCCAATGCACGTTCCGGATCGACAGCAGCCTCGAAGACCTTTGCTCGCTCGAACCAGGCATCGGAGCAATTGCGATTCAGTCGGATTACTTTACTCAGGTCGCGGCTCGCCGGCAGTGGATCGCCGGTTCTGCGGCGGAGGCTGCCTCGGCGTAACAATGCATCCGCGTCATCCGGTTTCCATTGGAGCACGTGGTCGAGATCTGTCAGAGCGTCAGCATCTCGGCCAGCGGCCTGATGCAGACAAGCCCGGTCGTACCGCGCTTCCGTGAATTCAGGATTCAGACGAACAGCTCGTGATAACGCGTCAAGTGCTTCTTCGGAACGGTCCTGCAGCCGAAGGACTGTGGCCAGGGTCCACCATGCTTCCGGCCAGTCGGGTCGGGTCTTGAGCGCCTGTCGAATGTGGAGGATCGCCGCGTCGTGGTTTTTGAGGTGCATTTGACTGACACCTCGAGCAAACATTGCTTCTCCCAAACTGGCGTCGAGAGCAATGGCCCGGTCCAGCAGGCGGATCGCATCCTGATGGGATTCCTCGTGCTGGCGATTGAGTGCCTGTTCCAGCAGTGTCCGCGCTTGCTTCTTTTGGTCCGAGCATCCAGCCAGGACAACGAGGAGCGTGCACAACAGACCCAGGTTCACAAAACTGGATCGCTGCGGAATTGCTCGAATGCCGAATTGCTTGCGCATGATTCAGGATCTCAGCGGGCAGGATGGACGGTACGAACGGGATTCCATACCGGCTCCTTTCTGGCAACATCGGAATTCGGAGCGAAATCCTTCGATCTGATCTATTCCATACAACCGATTCATCCTGTGAAACTATCTTCTGCCGGCAGTTATTCCCCGGTCGCCCCAGTTTAACCAACAGGGGGCAACAGTATCGCTGCGAATCCCGTCTTGCGCAACCCTTACCCAAGTGGCTGGAGTGGAAAATTGGGTCGATCCCGTCACGTGGCTCAGCGTTTCGGCAGAGCGTGCCGGGAATGCTGCAGGACGCCTTTGTCATCTTCCGAAGTTTGTCACTGAGTCCCGCGTGTGAAGTTGCCGATCCGGACCCTGGCCGCCTCCAGCCCGCAGCGACTCGTGTCTGTCCCGATTCTGCGGCGATTTTGAACGGCTGTCGCAGAACGCAGAAACCCGTTGAGCGGAGTGGAAAATGGATCTTCAATCAGTGTTTTCTGACAATCAGCTGGCTGTCATCGGGTGCTTCGCCGCTCTGGGAGTGTGTGGAGGAATCGCCTGTTTGAGCTTCCAGTTTGGTACGGCAGGAAGAAACAGCAGCCGAAATCCGTCGGTCAGAACTGCCATCCACCCGATCCGGGGCGGGACGACGGGGCATATAGTGTCTGCAGAGGGCGAAAGTTCTCGTCGAGCCGCCTGACAGACATCACATGGCCGACGTTTCCTATTTCCTTCGATCGAGTCGGGCGTCGGAACCCCGGGTGAATACGGCATTTTTAAGGGCTTGGGTCCGCGCCATGCCCGGAGAACCACGATTCAGACCGCATTTCTGACAAACCCCGTGTTGCAGCAGGCAAAGTCAGACGCCAGACTGGATCGTTGAGCCGGTTTCTGACACCCATGCTTTGACTTTCAAGAATTGCACACAGCAGTTTCGCAAAACACTTTTGACTCCGCCGTCGACCTTCGGATGGTTCCCAAAATGCAAAAGCTGAGTTTTTTCTTCTTTGTGTCCGCTGTCTTCGCGGCAGGGTACCTGGTTGGATCTGCAGACGTGTTGAAACCGCACGAGGTGAATGCCGCACAGCAGACAAGCGAACAACTGTCGAGTGAGGTATTGCTCACTTACAAGCAGTCGCAGGTGGTGCTGGATTCGTTAAGTGACATGTTATCGGCGGAGCGGCGGCACCGCGTCGCCACAGAAGGCGAAAACTACTTCGGCGTCACCGTAGGCGGTATTGATTCAATCAGAGATCTTGAAGAAGGACGCGGCGTTGACCCTGAGACGTTTGCAGGCCTGTATGCGGATCGCGCATTGCCCATCGTCGGGCAACATCTCGAGACGGATGACAATGGCCGTATTCGCTATAAGGGAAATGTCGTGCGGTTGTACTCCAGAGATCGATTGAAAGAATTGTTTCGACGTCGAAGTGAGTTGCGCAGTCGGGCGATCAACGTCAGCGAGTAGTCGGCCGAACGACCTGTTGCCCTGAACATTACCTCCAGCTGACACCAGGAACAGTTGTCGTCTGAGAAGTGCTGGTCAGTCCGCTTTCACAATGGTCATCTGAAGAGCGCACTCCGTATCGGCAGAAACTGTGAAGTTTCCTGGATGCCGCGATTGCCACCATGTGGCTGCTGTACCACGAATGGTGACGCGGTTGATCGTCGAAGCATGTGGCAGATCACGAATCGTCAACGGGAATTGATCAGCCTGTTGCTGGTCTGACATCCACACGGTCCACTGTCGAAAGGATGCGGCAAATTGCTCGCTTTCCGGACGTTCCTGCAGACGTCTCATCATCAGTTCTCGATCGATCAGTTCCGGAATTGTCGCTTCTCGCCTGAGGAATTCGACGTAGAACAGACCTGCGGCACGCATTGGGCCTCGACCTGCGATGTCAGGTCGCAAACCGGACGGACTCACAAGCGGCCATCGACCGGGACGGTGGAGATAGCTCGAGATGCGGTCGGCGAGATTCGGACTTGCCGGATAAGATCGATACTCGCAGGAATGAGCAATCGCCTCATTGAACCAGCACGGCAGACGGTCAATATCGTGGCCCTCCTCGCGTCGTTTTCGGAGCTGCGAAAAAGTGGCCGCATGTGTCATCTCATGCGTGATCACAGCTGGTAAGGCGTCAGAGTTGAGGAGTCGGAAGTCCAGGTAGATGATGTCTCCCCGGAAAGGACCTTCCGAAAGAAAGTCGGCTGCACGGACGCAACCCAGCAGTGGAACTTCTGTTTCCATCGAATGCTCACATAACTCGCAAACCACCACGCTCAAACGATCGTTGCAGTCAACATCAGCGATCGGGCCAACCTGGTCGGAGACGGCCGGAAGGATTGCGTCCTCAATCATCTCAACGAGGGAGTGGACGGTTCGCGCGGAGAGTTCTGTGTCAGTGGCGTACAGCAGGACCGAATCCGATATGGCCACCTGCCGGCAGGTTTGAAATCGATTTGAGCAGTGTGAGGCCGCCGCCGAAAGTCTGTTCCCCGACAGAAAATGAGGCAGGCAGAACGGGCGTTCGGTCGTTGAGTTTATGGAGCGCGGAGTTGGTTCCGCAGTGTCCGGGACAAGGTCGTCACCGCTCCTGTATCCGGGGACATCTTCTTCGGTGTTGTTGCCGCCGATCGGCGGGCCGCCGATCCCCGGGAGTCGACTCCCCGGCTCAATGATCGCCCAATCCACGGCCGACGAACGAATGTCTGCAGCGGACTTCGGCTGGGATGACGTCCGCTCAATGCCCGAGATCAGCACCTGGTGTCTCCTGGCGTTGAGATCCAGGCTGCTGAGGATCAATCGATCACCGGCGTCGAGAGCAAATGTGATTTGCACCCTGCCACACGGGTTGATTTGACCAGAGTCCCCATTCTGACGCTGCACCGGGGAGCGGAATGTCGTGATAAGTCGGTCGACATCATTCGAAGCCGCGGAAAAGCGGGTATATCGGCCCGTCAGCATGGCGCACGTCAGGATTCCAATGACCACCAGCACAGGGAATGCCTGGTATCTGGCCACATGCCCTGCGGCCCGCCTGTTCGCGCAGATCGGCTGCCCGGTCACTTTGTCCCCTCCCCCCCCCCGCGGCGCCCGCATCATCCGTTCAACCGGCCGTCAAACGACCACTTCGTGCAGCGCCAACTTCACCGCTCATAATCTCTGAATCGAATTGATCGAACGGTGAACTTGATCCAATCGGTCAACTCGAGTTGCCGTTGTCGCGGCAGAAGCTGCCGCAGCAGTGGCAGGCAGCAGGTTTTGCCAGGATCTGCCGGTTCCGTCATCGGTTTCGGTTAGGTGAAGATCTGCAGATCGCCGGCTGGGATGACTTTGCCGACGGCAGGATCTTCGACGCCAACCGAGGACTGATCGGCCAAATCGCGGGCTCAAGCGGCGATTTTGCAGGGAAATCCTTTCTAACACATCCGAGTACGACTATAGGATGTTTAGTGAATTCAGGCCGACCACGGTCTGTACGACAGATCCCTGCCTTTCTCGGTCTGACCGAAGGGGACTTTTTCAATGCGGCGATTTCGAATTTCGGCCTGTATCACAGGCCTGCTCCTCACAGTCGGGTTGAATTCACCCGCACAAGTCGCTGGTGGCGAGACAGCCAGCCCCTCAGCACTGCTGCGTCAGTACGCAACACAGCATGGAGCCTGGCAGGCAATCGCTTTGCAGGACAATGAGCCTGCCGAGCAGCAGGTCCATCGTCATCTGCTGCTGATCGACACTTCTGCCAGTCAGATTGGGGTTGTTCGTGAAACCGGAATCAAACTCGTTGCGGACATCGCGGCGCAGCTGCCTCCCACCGACAAACTTCAACTCCTGGCGATGGACACTTCGTGTCAGCCGCTTACGAAGAAATATGTGACTCCCGTTTCAGCTGAGTTCGCTCATGCCGTCAGGCGTCTTGAATTGAGGACTCCACTGGGGGCCACCAATCTGAGGTCGGCGATGGAGTCCATCGTTGGACAGGCCGATGGCACACCGACATCGTTGCTGTGGATTGGTGACGGAATTTCTGCCATTCGCACTCTCGATGTCGAAGAACTTTCCGAGCTGACGAATCAACTCTCAGAATTGAACATAACGGTGCATGCGGTTGTGCTTGGTCCAAAGACCAACCCCGAATTGCCGGCAGCCCTGGCGAATCTGACGGGTGGAGCGGTCCACCTGCTGACAGAGAAAACTGCCCGGGCCGGTGAGATTGCTGGATCGCTGCGATCGGCAGGATGTCAGATTCGGACATTGACTGTCGACGGCGCACGCATCACCCCACTGAATCGCAAACTCTGGTTAAGATCCGACCGCCACGCCATCGCGTTTGGAACGGACCTTGCAGGCCAGGTCAGCACGATCGAGGTCGTCCTTGAGAACGGTCGGATTGTTCGGTGGGACGATATCGCCCACGAAAAAGGTGGAGCTGAAATTCGACAGCTTTGTGAGCTGGCAAACACGTCACAGGGGCTCGTGACACGCGTGGCCTCACTGGCCATGCTGAACCGCACTGCGGTTGAGTTTAAGGCGTTGATCAATCAGTCCGCAACAGTTGCTGCCAGACTGCAGCGCATGGGACATGATCGACAGTCGGCGTCGGTGGCTGCTCGAGCAGCCGAACTTGATTCCGAAAATCCGCGTGTCAACGCGATTCTCACGGCGCTGCAGGAGTCGAATCCTTTCGCGCTGGACAATTCTGCCGACGACCAGTTTTCGGGTGGCGACAGCAACGGCCAACAACTGAGCGACGTCGAAGCCATGATTCGCGTTCGCACGCAAAAGTTACAGCAGGCCACGACGTCCATGATCGACGAAGCGCAGAACTACGCTGCCGATCAACCGGAATATGCCGAATCATTGCTGAAGGACCTGCTGGAGACCGTACAGGCGGCTCACGACATCACGCCGGAAGCCCGCGAAGAACTGGAGCGTCGGGTTGCGAACGCGATCATGGCTGTCCAGATTCGGCGAGACCAGGTGGCACGGCGACAACAACTGGATGCCGTTCGTCGGGCTGCTGACGAAGCTCAGGAGCATCTGGTCACTCAGCAGGCTGAACTGGAGACAGATCTCCAGACAATTATTGATCAGGTGCGAGGACTCATTGACCGGGGACGTCACGGAGATATCGATTCTTACGTCGATGCTGAAGAGGCCGCTCGCGTTGCGGTCAGCAGGAAACCTGGCAATGGACCAGCTGTTCAGGCACTTGTGATGTCAGTCGCCAATCGGCGAATCCAAGAGGCGCGTCGCCTCGTCCATCTGCGCCACGCCGGATTCCTGGAGACTCTCGCTCAGGTCGAATTGTCGCATGTGCCATTCCCGGATGAGCCACCTGTCGTCTATCCGCCAGCGGATGTTTGGCGAGCATTGACATTGGTGCGAGTCCCACGTTACGAAGCAGTCGCCCTGCATTCGCAGAGCGCAGTCGAAACCTGGCTGAAC
>JBDOMX010000351.1:0-7263 GCA_039831615.1 Planctomycetaceae bacterium | reverse complement strand
TGAGTTCATCGCCGAGCACTACTCAACGACCTGGGGAAGTGTAGGCGGCAGCGCTGGCACTGATTTCCGGATGACGATCTGGCCGGACGAAGTTTCCCTGGAGATTGAGAGGATTGAATCCCTGGACGAGGTGCTGATCTCAGATGTTGACCTGGAAGGAATTCCGCTGAAAACAGCGCTCAAGCTGATCTTCAGCAAGACCCATGATCCAAGACTCGCATACATCATTAAAGACGATGTGTTGGTGATCACGACCGAAGAAGAAGCCATGTCTGACAATTCCCTGGTGACTCGAGTCTACCAGGTCGGTGACCTGGTGATTCCGCCTACCCCACCGCAATCGGGTGGTGGCGGTCTCGGCGGCGGCGGTGGTGGTGGTCTCGGCGGCGGTGGCGGTGGTGGTTTCGGCGGCGGTGGCGGTGGTGGTCTCGGCGGCGGCGGCGGTGGCGGAGCATTCAGCGTTCCGGCCGAATGGGAAGTGCTCCTCAATGCCGACAAAGACGGCATCACCGCGCAAAACATCAACAAAAAAAAACGCCGGTAGTAACTGCTCCGGTTCGCATAAGAACCGTTGCTTTTCGGCAGAAACAGAAACCGTCGCCGGACTCCGCAAAGTCGGATCCAGCGGCGGTTTCTCGTGCGCGGAACCTGATTCGGCAAGTCCGGGCAGAACAGGGAACGGTCGCTGAACGTTGGAACCGCCTGTTGGCTGGGTCAAGAGTTCCGTCGTCGGTCTTCGCAGCTGTCATTGAGATTCTGACGGAGTCCGACGAACACGATTTCGCCGTGGAAGGAATCCTGGCCGCCATCCGAAACAATCAGGCGCAGCCCTGGATGTATCCGGTCTTGCCCCTGGAAATGCAGCTCGCCGGACGGCCTCGGAGTGAGATCGAACGAGCCCTGCAGTCGCGGATTGACTTCGCTAATGGCGACATCTCCCAGTTCCTGGTCGCCGCCTCACTTCTGTCACGGCTCAAAGCCTCAGACGAGGCAATGAAACTCTGCGCAGAAGCCACGCGGCAGGATCCGTGGAGGTCAGAGACGTGGCTCCTCGCCAGGAACATTGCCGATCGATCCGGCGAACCACGGCACATTCTATGGTCGCGAACCGGCATTCTGCGGCACGTTTGGGACAGTGACGGGGATGACACTCGTCAGGAAGCTGAGCTGGCCATCAGGGACCTGCTTGCGGCGGCGGAAAAAACAGGACCCCGTGAGCTTGTTCGCCAGATCCGGCAGGAGCTGGAAACGGCGCTCGCATGGGACCTTACGATTGATGCCAGATGGGCGGGTGATGGAGATGTCGACCTGTCTGTGACCGAACCAGGAAAAGTGACTTGTGATCGGCGGACGCGCACTACGAAGAACGGAGGTTTGTTGACGCGGCAGTCCGGCGTCAACAAGGATCGAAAGCTCGAAGAATACCGATGTCAGAAGGCGCCCAGCGGCAACTATGACGTGGTTCTTCGATTAATCCGTGGTCGAGTCGTGACCGGGAATGTTGTCCTCAGAGTAACCCGCTATAGTGGCACGGACCGCCAGCAGACGGAAACACTGCGTGTGCCCGTTGGGGCTGAAGACGGTCGTGTCACGATCCCGCTTAGCCGCGGGCGCGGCTGAGGTTCGCTCGAGTAATCACTGTCGCGAATTCAATGGAGCCATCACGCTCCGCCGTGATGATCAGCAGCCAAAACAGGACAGTTGTTGCTCGAACGGTCCTCAGCATGTCTCCGCCCGCAGCCGGCGTCTTCCTTCACAAGCTGTTCGACAACGGCATGGTGTTCCATGACGCCCACGAAAATGAATGACGGACCACTATTCCTGCCGTGGCCCACGGAATCAGTCGAGTGAATGTATCCATATCGTCATCGCTGAGGATTCTGCTGGTACAGGTTCGAAACCCGGATGACCCCATGAAGACCCAGGAGGTCGAATGTTTTCGCGCGGCACTCCAGTGTGACAGGAGTCAGATTGAGGTCTTCGATCTGACCCGTGGTACGGTCTTCACAACCACTCGACTTCGCCACAGTGATCTGGTTGTGATCGGCGGGAGTGGCGACTATTCGGTCGCTGAAGGAGGACCATGGTGGGCGTCCGCCGCAGAAAACATGGTCATGCTGCATGACATCAGCAAACCAGTCTTTGCCTCGTGCTGGGGTTTTCAGGCGATGGCCCGCGCGCTGGGTGGTGAGGTGGTGACTGATTTGTCGCGGGCCGAAGTGGGCACCATTCAGGTGTCCCCAACCCCGGAAGCCAGACAGGATCCGGTCTTCCGGGAAGTACCCGTGGTCATGGACGTGCAGTCCGGCCATCAGGACATTGTCGAGTCTCTCCCCGCAGACGCTGTGTGCCTTGCATCCAGCGATCGAGTGACGAATCAAGCGCTGATGTTTCGAGGCAAGCCGATCTACGCGACACAGTTCCACCCGGAGTTGACTCGCAGAGCTCTGATTGAACGCATCCGAACATACCCACAGTATGTGGAAAACATCGCCGGGGTCACGATCGACGAATTCACAGATCAGTGTCGGGAAACTCCAGACTCTATGCAATTGCTGCGCCGATTCGTCCACTTGATCTGTGACTGAATGCGGAATGCCGTCCGGGTCTCAGATGACAGGACTGGCGGGAGCTTCCGGGGCCCGACTGTTCGGCGGATAGGGTTCTCGTGCCAATCGGCTGTCACAGCAGAATGTCATGAACCACGTGGCCGTGGACGTCCGTGAGTCGCATGTCGCGTCCACTAAACCGGAACGTGAGTCGCTCGTGATCAATCCCGCACAAATGCAGCATCGTGGCATGCAGGTCGTGAATTTCGACGCGGTTTTCCACGGCATGGTAACCGAACTCGTCTGTCGCACCATAAACCAATCCACCTCTCACGCCACCCCCCGCCAGCCAGCACGAAAAGCCGAATGGGTTGTGGTCGCGACCGTCCTTGCCTTGAGCAAACGGGGTCCTGCCGAATTCTCCGGTCCACACAACCAGCGTGTGCTCAAACAGTCCACGGTCTTTGAGATCCTGCAGGAGAGCTGCAATGGGCTGATCAACGGACCTCGCATTTTTCGAGTGACCGTCGCGAAGTTTGGCATGCTGGTCCCAGCGATCACCGTTTCCACCAGGGCAGGTGAGCTGAATAAAACGCACGCCGCGTTCCACCATTCGACGTGCGAGCAGGCACTGTCGGCCGAACGTCTGCGTATTCTTAAAGTCGGCGAACAATCCATAACTGTCCTGCGTCTCCTTTGACTCGTCGCCCAGATCCATCAGATCCGGCACTGCTAACTGCATCCTTGCCGCCAGTTCGTAGTTAGCAATCGCAGATTCCACCTGCTGATCATGTCCGAATCGCTGCAGTGCCACTGTGTCGAGCTGCCGGATCAGGTCCAGCTTATTTTGTTGAAGAGTCTGACTGAGTTCCCGGCGACGCACATTGGCCACGGGAGGATCATTGCCTTTGAACACTGACCCCTGGTAACTGGCCGGCAGAAATCCACTGCCAAAATTGTCCAGCCCTCCAGGTGGAATCAATCCGCCATTCAAGATCACGTAATGAGGCAGGTCCTGGCACTCGGTTCCCAGCCCGTATCCCCACCATGCCCCCATCCCGGGTCGGCCCTGCTGGCCGTGGCCGGTGTGCAGAAAGTAATTGCCGTTGGTGTGTTCTGAGAAATTTGACACCATTGACCGCACGACAGCAAGATCATCAACATGTCGTGCGACGCAGGGAAACAGGTCACTGACCGGCGTGCCACATTCGCCGTATGACTGAAAACTCCACGGGCTGGCCAGTGAGTTTCCGATATTGTTGAATTGCGTGGGTTCGATCTTTTGTGGAAACGGCTGGCCGTTGACCCGATCGAGTGCCGGCTTGGGGTCGAATGAATCGACCTGCGACACGCCCCCGTCCATGTACAGAAAAATCACGCTGCGAGCGTGTGGCGGAAAATGCGTTCGTTTTGGCAGCAGCGAGTTGTGAGGTTCAGCCCGCAGATCGCTCTGCATGAGGCTGGCGAGTGCCACTGCTCCAAACCCGGTCGCCGACCGGGCCAGCAGCTCACGTCGAGACGTGGGGGCAGCAGTCGATTGTCGGCAGGGATACCACATGGCAGGTCTTTCGTGGGCAATCGCAATCAGTGCCGGATTCTAGCAAACCGGAATCTGAATGACACTGGATTCCCCGTGGCGCCAGATGGCAGTCCGATGTTGGCGGAGACCGACGCGGCGGTTTCCGCCTGTTCCTTCGGAGCTCACGGTGCAGAATGAGAATCTCTTGTTTTTCCGGCCATGAGGATCTGGAATCGTGGAATCCCGCCCACTAGACTGCCGGTTGTCAGTTGTTGACTGCGGAGTCTGAACATTTGCGTGAGGACCGGTGTCAGTCAACACCACGGGGCGTAGCTCAGCCTGGCTAGAGCGCTGCGTTTGGGACGCAGAAGTCGCAAGTTCGAATCTTGTCGCCCCGACTAATAAAAACGCTGGTCATACGTGATCAGCGTTTTTTCGTTGTTACCTTAACGGTTACCTTTTAAGGCCAGTTTGGCCCGGTTCCAGAACTCCTGAACCTGATTTTTATCAGTCATTAGGACGTGGGAGTACCGCTCCAGTGTGATCTGTGGGTTGTCATGACCTAATGTGGCTGAGACGACCGCAAGCGCGATCCCGCGAACATCGCTGATGCCATTCAACATGGTGGACGCAGCTGTGTGACGCATGCAGTACATCTTTCGATACGGAACCTCGGCCGATTCGAGAAGGTTAACCCACACATGGTTTCGAAGATTTGAACGTCGCATTGGATTGCCGCGACGATTCGGCCAGATCCAGTCATCACGACTGGCACAACCTTCTTTTAGGGCTGCTTTCCGCCAGCCTGCTTCTCAGTCTGTTTGTCATCGAAGTGGGATTTACCTATCGTCGTGGGACGCTTCGCTGTTGGCCCTTCATCGTGTCGAAAGGAATCCGACTCCGCCCTGACAGTCTACTACGACGGAGCAACTGATCTGGGTTATCAACCAGTGCCACGGATGACCGCGAGGTTCTCAGCCCACTTCGGTGATGATGCCGTGGATTCGGAAAAACTGAATCTCGGGTTTCACGCCGATCCATTCGTGTCATGCGAACCTCGGCTTGCCGATAATTTCCTCGGCCCTGAATCTTATTTCTTCGAAGTAGCCGAACCCCAATGAAGCACCTAATCATCTGCCGCGAGTTTCCACCCGCGCCGGGAGGTGGCATCGGGACATACGCGGTGAACATGTCTCGTTTGTTGGCTGAGCATGGCGAGACCGTCCATGTGATCAGCCAGCGGTGCGAACAAGCGGAACGAGCGTGCGAAGAAATGTGCGGGGGACGACTGATCGTCCATAGAGTCGCGTTCGACGACTGGACGGCGTTACTGGGTCCGAGACCGCATCCTGCATTGCCAACGGGCGTCGAATCAAGGTTGTTTCGTTCGAACTTCCATCCCCAGAGCTTCGCATGGTCGGCTGCGATCCTTGCCGAGCGACTGGTCCTGGAAGAGGGCGTCGACGTCATCGAAGCCCAAGAGTACGAGGCTCCCCTGTACTACTTCCAGTTGCGTCGCGCGCTTGATTTGGGTCCCAGCCGGCAACCACCTACGGTCGTTCACCTACATTCACCGACCGCGATGATCGCAGAGAGCAATGAATGGCGGACCAATAGTCCATCGGTGGTCGCTGCATCACGGCTCGAGGAGTACAGCATCCGGGCGGCTGATGGGATCATGTGTCCCAGTCGGTATCTGGCAAGGGGGGTTCAGGCGCACTACGAGTTGCCGTCGGACTCGATCGACGTCATTCCCTATCCAGGAATCGGTCTTGCGAAACTTGATCGCGACAGCAGGGTTTGGAGCGGTGGCACGATCTGCTACGTCGGTCGGCTCGAACCCCGGAAAGGCGTCCTGGAATGGATCAGTGCAGCAGTTTCAGTGGCAAAATCGAACCCTGAAGTCACGTTCGACTTCGTAGGCGAAAACGTACTGGGACACGGCCGACGAAGCGGCCGGGCCGTCGTCAACGAAATGATCCCGAAGCATTTGAGGTCCCGTTTTCGATTCCACGGAGCGCATCCTCGGTCGGCGATCCCTCGGTTCCTCGCCCGCGCGAGAATCGCGGTTGTGCCCTCTCGGTGGGAGAATTTCCCCAACACGTGCATCGAAGCGATGAGTTCAGGTCTGCCCGTCATCGCGACCTCGACCGGCGGGATGGCGGAGATGATCGAGGACGAGCGGACGGGGTGGATTGCAGCGGGCGCGAGTGCGATCGCCGATGCGCTTACCCGCGCCTTGAGTTGTTCCTCGCAGCGACTCGAGGAGATGGGCGAGGCTGCCAGTGTCTCGATTCGTGAACGATGCGATCCGCAGAAGGTGGTTGAAAAACAACTCGCGGTACGCGCGAGGTTCGTCGATTCCGGAGCTGTCCGGTCCAGTGAGATCCCAGGAAACCTCAACTGGCTGGACCCCGCGGTATCGGAACGATCGTTTTCTCTTGAGGACGCGTCTTCGATCTGCGAAATCACTCAAACGATGATCGCGGCAGAAGACGCCGGATCCGGGGGTAATCGTGTTCGATCGCAATCCGCCGGGGTACGAGCGGCAATCGGCGATCCGATGCGAACAGGAGCCGTCGTCCTGAGGAAACTGCGTGGCAAGTTCCTGCGCTGCCTGAGACAAGGGCGGGCTCCACGATGAAGATCGCCCTGCTTTCTCATGAGTTTCCGCCAGAGACCGGTCACGGCGGGATCGGCACCTACACCTGGTATCAAGCGCGTGCGCTGGCCAAGCTTGGCGCGGAAGTTCATGTATTGGCCGGGGCTTCGGAGTCGACGCCGATCCGAACAACTGTCTGCGATGCTCTGTGAGACCGGCCTGGTCGCAGCCCATCACCACGCGGGCCTGGAGAGCAAGGAACGACGATCGGTGGAGTCTCGTTACCGGAACCGACAGGTGAACGTCTTGATCTCGACTGGCACGCTCGAGATGGGTTGGCCCCAGACCTCACCGACGATGGCACAGCCGGCATCCTGCACGCGATGCTGTGCGAGGCGTGGACGAGGGGCGGCGTGGACACGTCGTCCAACGCGGACGGGCACGAGGTGTCCCTGTATGTCGCGCGCATCCGCACGGGGCACGATGGCGCGCGTCATCGCTTCCTTCGCCGCGAATGCCTCGGGGAGGCCCTTGGGGCTGCGTTGCTATGGGCGTGGTCGTTATGAGCGTCTCCCGCATGATGGAGATCAAGG
>JBDOMX010000401.1:0-3570 GCA_039831615.1 Planctomycetaceae bacterium | reverse complement strand
CCGATCACCACGAATCCCGACGTCACCGGGACGTCTCGCGGCACCCAGACCATCAATAATTGTGCCACCGTGGATGACTAAGTCGAATTCTGCCATGCGCCGCCGCGTTTCTCTTGTGTTAGCTGGGACCAGCAGAACTTCGTAACAGGAATCACCCGGTAATGCGAGAGTCCGTGTCCGACGGTTTCGCGTCGGACTGCATGCTGTACGATTCAGCTTCACCCCATGCGCCACCAGTTCTTTGCGCTGAATGGCATTGTCTGAGCGGACCCCGATCTGAGTCATGATCCTCCACGTGGATCAACACGTATCGAAAATGGCAGCTATGAATGAATTCAGGATTGCAGTTTATCCAGGCGACGGTATCGGGCCGGAAGTCATCGACGAAACGCTCCGGGTGATCGACGCGGTGGAGCAGCGTGAGGGTAACTTTTCGCTCGCAAAAACAGTCCTGCCGTGGGGTGTGCAGCACTGGGAAGAAACGGGAAGTGTCGTGCCCGACGATTTTCTGGAAGTCTTGCGCCCGTTCGACGCCATCCTGCTTGGTGCGGTAGGCTGGCCGGAAAAAATTCCTGATCACATGACTCTGGATCCCCTCGTACAGATCCGTCAGACATTTGATCAATATGCCTGCGTCCGTCCGTCACGCCTGTTTCCCGGACTGCAGTCCCCTTTGGCGAACAAATCTTCGGATGACATTGATCTCGTCGTGATTCGCGAAAACTCAGAGGGTGAATACGTCAATATCGGGGGCAGATTCCGACGGGGACACGCGGACGAGCACGCGATCCAGACAGCGATCCATTCCCGACGAGGCATTGAACGAATCCTGCGATTTGGATTCGCCATGGCCCGTGACCGTAGAAAACGCCTCACCATGATCACCAAGTCCAATGCTCAACGATTCGCGTACGTCTTGTGGGATGAAATTCTTGGTGAACTTGCACCACAGTTTCCCGACGTGGAGGCGTCGCGGCAGCATTGCGATGCGGCGATCATGAATTTTGTGAGACAACCAGAGCAGTTCGATGTCGTTGTCGCTTCCAACCTGTTTGGAGATCTGTTGACGGATTTGGGAGGAATCATCGGCGGCGGACTCGGTTTGGCACCCAGCACCAACACGAATCCTGAGCGCAGGTTTCCTTCGATGTTCGAGCCGGTGCATGGGTCAGCCCCGGACATTGCCGGCCGCGGAATCGCCAATCCAATCGCCGCAGTGCTCAGCGCCGCCATGATGCTCGACCATCTCCTGTTGCCCGACGCGGCATTCCGGATACGCGGTTCCGTCGAAAGAACGCTCGCGGAGGGGCATAAAACGCCGGATCTTGGCGGACGTCTGACGACCCACGAAATGGGCGACCGGTTACTCAGCAATCTGTAGTCCTGGCGGGGCAATGCTCTGGTGCTCACTCATCACCAGAGCGTCTTCATTTTCTTTTTGCGCAGGTCGCGCTTCAGAAAGACATGAAACTGAACGTGGCGATGGTTAAGCTGAGCGATCGATCAAGCCGAATATCCTGCCGCCAGGCCGAGCCAGTCATGTTGTTCAAATTCCGCTTTTCACGTGCCGTCCAAATCGCTCTGTTGCTCGCAATGGTGCTCAACATTTCGACGACCGCTCTTGCCGACGACTTTCCCACACCCGTCAATACGGAGAATCCGGATTCCAGATTGACGTCGCCTGAAGAGGCGCTCAGGGGAATCCGGGTTTCCGACGGTTTCAAGGTCGCGTTGTTCGCGGCTGAGCCGGACATTCATCAGCCCATTGCATTGGCAACGGACGATCGTGGTCGTCTGTGGGTTGCGGAAAACTACACGTACGCCGAGCGATCTGCCAACTTCGACGATCGGATGCGTGACCGAATTGTGATTTTGGAGGATGCGGACGGTGACGGCGACTTTGACCATCGACAGGTGTTTTGGGATCAGGGCCGGCGTCTCACGAGTATCGAAATCGGTTACGGAGGTGTCTGGGTGCTCGATGCGCCCAACCTGCTGTTTATCCCCGACCGGAACAAAGATGATGTGCCGGACGGTGAACCAGTTGTCATGCTGGACGGCTGGGACGATAGCGCGGCACGGCACACCATTGTGAACGGTCTGCGCTGGGGACCGGACGGATGGTTGTATGGCCGAAACGGCATCATGGCGATCTCGAGTGTCGGGATTCCCGGCGCGACGGCCGATCAGCGAACCGCTTTGGACTGTGCGATCTGGCGCTTCCATCCGACGCGTCACAGCTTCGAAGTGGTCTGTGCCGGTACGACCAATCCATGGGGCATGGACTGGGACAAAAACGGGCAGCTGTTTTTTATCAATACAGTCATCGGCCATCTGTGGCACGTTGTGCCTGGTGCCCGGTTCCGTCGGATGTACGGCGAACACTTCAACCAGCATACCTATGGAGTGATTGAGCAGACTGCCGATCACTTCCACTGGGACACGAAAGAGGCGTGGCACGACATCCGTAAAGACGGCGTGACGATCATGACGAACACCACGGATGCGGCGGGCGGTGGTCATGCCCATTGCGGAATGGTGATCTTGCAGGGACATCCCTTTCCCGAATCACTTCACAGCTCAGTGTTGGCTCTCAATTTCCATGGTCGAAGAGTCAACCGGGATACGTTACACCGGGATGGAGCGACTTATACGGCTCGACATGCTCCCGACTTCATGACCGTGGCGGATCCGTGGTTTCGCGGTGTCGAAATCATATCGGGATCGGCTGGGGAACTATTTATTGCCGACTGGTCCGACGTCGGGGAGTGCCACGAGAACGACGGAGTTCACCGAACCTCCGGACGAATCTACCGCGTCACCTGTGACGAGGCTCCGCAACACCAGCGCCCCACCGACACCACACCTGATCAACTGAGCAACCGGGATTTGGCCGAACACGTGGCGTCAGAATGGGAATGGCTTTCGCGCAAATGTCTGCTCGAACTGGCTGAACGATCATCCGCCAAAGTGGACGTGACGGAAATCCACGAGGATCTCGTCGCCAGATTCCGTTCGAACGAAACGGAGCAGCGGCGACTGCGGTGGTTGTGGGCTCTGCACGCCACAGGGGCGGCGACCCACGAGTTCCTGCTCAGCTGTCTGGACGACCCGAGTGAACACGTTCGGTCATGGGCCGTCCGCTTTCTTACCGAAGATCAGTATCCGTCAGCAGTTGCACTGGCAAAGTTTGAGTCACTCGCGCGAAACGACGACTCCGGCCTGGTTGTGACATGGTTGGCGTCCGCCTTGCAGAGCCTGCGACACGAGGACCGCTGGCCTGTGGCATTGGCGCTGGGCAGTCGCCAGGAATTTGCTGATGACCGCGTCTTTCCCCTGATGGTCTGGTATGGCGTTGAGCCCGCCGTGATCGCTCATCCGAAACAGGCCGTCGAGATGGCCGTGTCCTGCGAATTGCCGATTGTGCGTGAATTCATCACAAGACGGGCCACGTTGGAGATTGAGCGTCAGCCGGAAATCATCGAACGTCTGCTGCAACGATTTCCGCAGCAAACAGACAACGCTGCGGTTGTCATTGATGTTCTGCGAGGCATGTCCGAAGCACTGCGC
>JBDOMX010001189.1:0-3586 GCA_039831615.1 Planctomycetaceae bacterium | reverse complement strand
CGGCGTCATCGCGCAGCCGGCGTGTCACTTCGGCACTTCTCCAGGAATCAATCCACTGCGCTTTGTCGAATTTCGGATTGGTTCGATACGCGGCCGGTGCCAGCGCGAGGAGTTCTTTGTCGGTCAGTTGCCCCTCGACGGTCTGCAACGGCCAGCCGAACATGGTTTCGGGCAAGACGATGACGTCCGGCTGATGTCTTACCGCCATGCCTGTAAGAACATCATGCGTTCGCAGCATGGTGACCCTTTGCATGGGATCATGCTTCACCTTGGACGTGAAGTTCCCTTGCACCAGCGCCACTCGCGGACCGGAGCGCGCATCGGGCATTGTCCATGTCGCTTGCGAACGGCGAACGTAACCGTAAGTCAGCACTCCCGCGAAGACCACCACGGCAGCGGTCACCGCGACGACTTTTCGTTTCAGCGTGGCGGTTTGGTCGATCGTGTTGCCCTCGACATTGCCTGGCAACAGATTCAGTTTCTGAAAGACGATTCCCGGAACAAGCCCCGCAATGGCCGCCGACGTCATGGCCACAACGAAGCTCACGCCGTAGGCCCCGGTGATATCGCTGATCTGGATCATCTCCAACCAGGCGTACTGCGTATGACCGAGGTAATACCAGGCGAACCCGGTCATCAGGTGCGCCTGCAGGAATTCGAGTCCGACCCAAACTACAGGCACGGCGAGTACCAGCGGAACGCGCACTCGCTGAACGGCCACGCGTGTCACCGCGACAAAAACCGGCAGGTACAATGCCAGATAAACCGACAACGCCAGCCATGCGGGATACATGCTGGCATCACCCAGTCGCATCCATTGCAGCATGAAAAAGTTGCAGACCAGGCTCGCCCCATACAAGGCGCGGTACATCCAGCGCGTGGGACGCGGCAGGCGAATCAGCAGTAGCACGGGAACCAGGCAAACCCAAGCCAGTGGCCCCCAATCCAACGGAGTAAACGCGGCCCAGGTCAGCAACGCGGTCGCCCCGGAAACGATCCACGCCCCCTTCGCAGGTGCGGCTGCCGTGCGCGCCTGCGAGATGATCTCATGAGCCGTCGGTTCGACGGTTGTTTTCGGAGCGGACAGAGGTGAGGTACGCGGAACAGTCATGGTCGTCATAGTACGTCCTTCCCTGGACGATCGTCGAATACTTGCCGTGATGTACCAGCACGAAGCGCAAGCGAGTGTCACGTTTCGCGCGTCTTGTCCCTTGCTTGCGCTGTGAGCTGGTTGTGTCAGTCTTCATCCCAGCGGATGACTTCGATTGTTGATCCCTGTTCAAACTGATGCTCACCCGCCGGCACGACCGCCATTCCGTTTGCATCCACGGTTGCACGCAAGTCAGATGATCCATGCCAGTTGACCAGCCGGACGGTGACTGAGTCCGCTTCGAATTCCAGTTTCGCCGGGTAGTAAGTCGGCCTGTCGGATTGCGATTGATGCGCCTCGACAAGCCGCGCCTGAGTCATTTGTGGTTCCGCCGGTCCCCTGCCCAACAAGCGTCGCAAGGCGGTGCGGACAAACAATTCGCAGCAAACCATACTACTGACGGGATTTCCCGGCAACCCGAACACGTAACATCCTGATAGACCAGCGTTTGCCGCCTGCGACTCAGGTGACTTTCGCACGCCGAACCAGAGCGGTTTCCCCGGTTTGACGCGGACCTTGTGAAAGACCTGACGCACTCCCGCCTCCTCAAGCACCGCAGGAACCAGATCCAACTTCCCCGCTGAGACCCCGCCGGAGAGCAACAGCACGTCGGCTTCCAGGCTGGTTTCGATTTTCGCACGCAGATCGTCACGGTCATCGCGCGCGATGTCCAGCGGGATCGGCTCACCGCCGGCGCGGCGGATCTGGGCCAGTAGCATCGTTTCGTTCGAGTTGCGAATCTGACCGGCGGCTGGTGTTTCGGCAACTGAAACCAGTTCATCTCCCGTCGCCAGCACGGCCACGCGCGGGCGTCTGCGGACCGAGACCTGCGCGCAGCCGAGTTCCGCCAGACACGCCAATTCCTGTGGTCGCAACATGCGACCGGCCGACAACACTTCGTCTCCGGCGTGCATGTTGGTTCCGCGAGTGATCATGTTCTTCCCCGGTTGCACCGCAGTCGTCGCGAGCCGGACGATACGTGTATCGGGATCGTAGACCGAGTCTTCCACGCGAACGACCGCATCGACTCCGTCCGGGATCGGCGCGCCGGTCATGATCTGCGTTGCCTGACCGGCTGCAACTGTTCGTGTCGGAACCTGCCCCGCCATGATCTCTTCAACAACTTGCAACTCAGCTTTCCCATCAACCACGTCGGCAGCCCGCACGGCGAACCCGTCCATGAGTGATTTGTCGAACGGAGGCGAATCAATGTCACTGACGATCGGTGATGCCAGCGTCAATCCGTAGGCATCTGAGAGTGCGATCGATTCCGGCTGGAACGGGTGCGTCTCACGAACAATCTCGGCAAGCGCCTCGGCAACGGAAAGCATGACGACACCACATCAGTCGGCGGGAAGGGCGAGGAAGTTCTTCAACAGTTCGCTGCCGACTTCCGTCAGAAAACTCTCCGGATGGAATTGCACCCCATGGACGGGATGTTCGCGATGCCGAAACCCCATGACCTCGCGCGGGTGGTCGGCGTCATCCGTCCAGGCAGCCAGTTCGAGTTTGTCCGGCAACGACTCACTGGGCACCACCAGACTGTGATAACGCGTGGCCTGGAACGGACTCGGCAGCCCGGCGAATACGCCCTTGCCGTCATGATGAATCTGCGAGGTTTTGCCGTGCATGAGACGATCGGCCCGCACGACTTCGCCGCCGTAGACTTCCGAGATGCACTGGTGTCCCAGGCAGACACCCAACAACGGCAATTGCGAACCAAAGCGGGTGACGACGTTTTTCGATAACCCGGCATCCGTCGGCGTGCACGGGCCGGGTGAGACAATGATGCGCTCGGGTCCGAGTTGTTCGATTTCATCGAGGCTGATCTGGTCGTTTCGTGCGACCTGAATATCCAGGCCGGCATCGATCTCCCCGAGCCTTTGCACGAGGTTGTAGGTGAAGGAGTCGTAGTTATCGAGGACGAAGATCATGGGAAGAGCGGTCAGCTTTCAGCAGTCAGCGATCAGCCAGGAAGGGGTTATTCGTTCGTGTTTTCAGCGTGACTTTCGTCTTCGGCAGGGCGGCAGACCTGGATTTCGTCGCCTTCGACACGGACTTCGTAGCAGTCGTTGGCGAGTTTGGATTGGGGGTTGTCCAGCCAGGTGCCATCGGTGACTGAGAAACGCCACGCATGCCAGGGGCAGATGACGCAGCCCTCTTCGACATGCCCGGTCGCCAGCGAGGCCCCCATGTGAGGACATGCATCACGGATGGCTGAGTATTTGCCGTCGGTATTGAACACCGCGATCAAGGTCCCGCCGACGGGGAAGGCGCGGCCTTCCTCCGCGGGAATGTCGCCCACCTTGGCAACGGTCTGAAACTCCGACATGAAGAACGGCTCCCTGAATCCGATGGCTTGTCTCCCGTTGAATATAGTCACCCGCCCTCCGAACCGCCACGTCCGCCCAATTCGCAAGAGATAGGGAATCCGGG
>JBDOMX010000139.1:0-16047 GCA_039831615.1 Planctomycetaceae bacterium | reverse complement strand
TGCGGTTCGTCGTCTGTTTCCTGTTGGTCACTTTGCTGGCTGGTTGCAAATACGATCGCTCATTCCTGAATATGAACAGCGACAGTGGCTCCCCATTCCTTGGGCTGCAGTGGTCTGTTGATGCGGACGCAGCGAGCGAGGCGACGCAGCTGGTTTCGCGTCAGCCGGCGGAATCGGTTTTGGAGATGAGGACCGGCACCACGCGCGCACAGTCTCCGGAATGGGCCTCCGCCGGCATGCCTGCCGTGTCGGCGAAGTCGGGCGAATTCTCCAATTCCCTGGGGGCTGTTGAAGCAGACGAACACCCGCTCACGGCCGTTGGACGTCGACTGGCCGCGTTTTGATCGTTTGAGTCGTTGTGGCTCCGGCGAACGCGCTGCTGAGACGGAGCCAGGTGCCCAGGAGTCCGACGCTGGCCGATGACCGGCCACCCACCTCGCCCAGGCCGGTTGACCGTTGCAGCCCATGTGCCAACGTGCGGAAACCAGCTGTTTCCCCGGTGTCTCACAATCCGGACACGGTCGATCTCAGGCCTGCGGATTGGCGAGATTTCGCCGAGCCTGCGTGCCTTCGCTGCAGGTCTTTTCTATGATGTCTGGATCCCGTGAACAACAATCCACGGTGAGGATCAGATTCCTCCCGACGAAGGTATGCGATGTACGACCGCGAACGACTGATTGAACTCATTCGCGAACGAGCATTGAAGTTCGGCGACTTTACGCTGGTGTCCGGCAGGAAGTCCACTTATTACCTTGACGGGAAACAGGTCACATTGAGTGCCGAAGGGCTGTTGCAGATTTCATGGGGGATTCTTGACCTGCTCGGCGGTGTCGAATATTCAGGATTTGGTGGCATGTCGATCGGGGCCGACCCGATCGTCGGCGGCGTGCTGGTGGCTGCTGCAACTCAGAAGATCGAGTTGCAGGGATTCATGGTGCGCAAGGAAGCCAAGGGGCATGGAACAAAGAAGTACGTCGAAGGTCCGGTCCAGCCAGGTGACAGGGTGGTCATCGTTGATGACGTTGTGACCACCGGCGGCAGTGCGATCCAGGCGGCGGAACGAGTGGGTGAGTTTGGATGCGAGGTCGTCCATGCGGTCGGGATTGTGGACCGGTTGCAGGGTGGGCGACAGGCGTTCGAGGCTCATGGGATTCCGTTTTCAGCGCTGCTGACTGTCGCGGACTTTGGGATTGAGGTGCCGGCCCCATAGTGGATCTGCGTCCGCCGCGTCAGCGGAAAGTCTGCGGACACGGACCAATTGTTCCCATCGAAGGCGCGGGTGGCATCAGTTCACAGAGATTGGTCTGAACGTCATCCAGCGATCAGCGGGCACTTGAGGTCTGTCGACATGTTTCGGAACCCGGTCGGCGCAGGTGACCCCTGGTTTGCCGGGTCTCGCTGATTGGATACACTGCCGCGCGTCGTCCGTGCGGCGCATCGTTGTCGCCGTTCCATCAACTCACATCATTAGTCGTTGACCCTTCATGATTGCCAGTAAGAACTGGCTCGCCGAATACGTATCACTTTCTGATTCCACCGACGAACTGACCGACCGGCTGACGATGTCCGGTTTGAACCTCGAAGGTGTCGAATCGGCTGGTAGTGATTTGGCCATCGACCTTGAAGTGACCAGCAATCGTCCGGACTGTCTGGGACACATCGGTGTTGCGCGAGAAATTGCCGTATTATTCGATCAACAGCTGGTCATTCCTGAGGCCACTGTGGAGGAATCCGACGTCGCGTGTGCTGGAGCGGTCTCCGTCCGCATCGACTGTCCGGCGCTGTGTCACGAATACCACGCACGTGTGATCCATGATGTCAGGATCGGTCCGAGTCCTGACTGGCTGCGGGACCGGCTGAAAGCGGTTGGTTTCAACAGCGTCAACAACGTGGTGGATGTCACCAACTATGTGATGCTCGAATGTGGCCAACCGCTGCACGCCTTTGATTTCGACAAACTTAATGGTTCATCGATCATTGTGCGGGAGGCAGCTGTCGGCGAAGAAATCACCGCCATCGATCAGCGTGACTACAAACTTCCGGGTGGAACCTGCGTGATCGCGGATGAAGCCGGCGCCGTGGCCGTGGCGGGAGTGATGGGAGGACTGGAAACAGAAATCTCCGACAGCACAGTGACGGTTCTGGTTGAAACAGCGTCCTTTGATCCTGTGTCGGTTCGTGCGGCTGCCCGAGCGCTCAAGCTGCACAGTCCATCATCATTTCGCTTCGAACGTCGCGTCGACCGACGGAATATGGATTGGGCATCACGCCGATGTTGTGAACTCATCCTGCAGCTGGCCGGCGGCAGGCTGCATTCCGGATCAGTGTTTGCAGGCGAAACACTGACTGAGACTCCGGAGCCGGTTGTTCTTCGTTTCAATCAGATCCCGCGGCTGCTGGGGATGGAAGTCGCGGCTGCAGAATGTGTGTCGATTCTGACGCGTCTGGGGCTGAAGTGTGTGAGTCAGTCGGAGCAGGAAGCGTCATTTGTGGTCCCTTCCTGGCGACTGGATCTCACCCGCGAATGTGATCTCATCGAAGAAGTTGCACGGATTTATGGCTACGAACGGATTCCTGACGACGCCATGCTGCCGGTCGTGGCGACCTCACGCAGCCGTCGGGAAGAAGCGGGTGATCGGATTCGAACTCACCTGACAGCGTGCGGATTATACGAGGCGCTCACATTGTCGTTCGTCAGTGAGACGACCCAGCAATCGTTTCGACCGCGCGGAGATCATCCGGCGGTGAAGGTCGATCATTCGACGCGCAGCCTCGAAAATCAGCTGCGACAGAGTCTCGTGCCCAGTTTGCTGCAGTGTCGTCGTCAGAATGAGCGAACGGGTACGGCGAATGCGGAGTTATTTGAGGTCGCTCGGGTGTATCTTTCTGCCGGTGAAGGTCGGCCGGAACGCGAAGCGGAGCCGCTGACAGTCGGGATCGTCAGTGGTCGTGATTTCCTGGGATTGAAGGGAATCGTGGAAACGTTGGTTCGCGATCTGGTCCCGGCTGGAGTGATGTCCTGCGAGCCGGCCGATGTGGCCGGTTTGGCTGCCGGGCGGGGCGCTCATCTGACCCTTGATGGACAGCCGTTGGGGTATCTCGGAGAACTGGACCGATCAACGAGCGATCAGTTTGATTTGCAGAGCGACGTGACTGTCGCCGAGATTGATGCGATGCTGCTGGAGGAGTTGTACGTGGCCAGTCGCCGATCGACACCACCCCCGCGATTTCCGGGAATCATGCGCGATTTGAATTTTGTCATGTCGGAGTCGGTGATTTGGGCGGATCTCTCCGAGGTCGCTCGTGCGGCCGGGGGAACCCTGCTGCAGGATGTTTCGTTTAGTGGTCAGTATCGCGGCAGTCAAATTGCGGCAGGCTGTAAGTCTTATGTGTTGACTGCCCGGTTTCAGGCTCCGGACAGGACTCTCACCGCTGAAGAAGTCGATGCAGCGGTTGGGAACATCGTGGCCGCCTGCCTGGAAAAGCTTGAAGCTCAGCTCAGGTAGCCCACAATTGGAATTGTTGACTTGCTCGGTCTCCGGGTACCGAGCACGAGAGTCACCCTCAACTGTCACGTGTTAATGCGGATTCATGATTCGACGTTTGCTCAAATCGAAAATTCATCGTGCCACGGTCACCGAAGCCGACCTCAATTATGAGGGAAGTGTCACGATCGACGAGCGGCTCATGCTGGCTGCCAACATTGTCGAATTCGAACAGGTCGATGTGTTAGATATTTCGAACGGCCAGCGCCTGACGACCTACGCAATCAAGGGGTCGGCAGGGTCCGGAGTCATCTGTCTCAACGGTGCCGCCGCGCGACTCATCGGCGTCGGAGACCTTGTGATCATCATCAGTTACGCCGACTTCCACGAAAATGAAATCTCGGCCCACCAACCGAAGATCATTGTGGTGGATCAGCACAACGCACCCCGCGCCTGAAGCAGGTCCGACTGTCTGGCACGTGCCAGTCAAAGTGAATGCGTCGGGTGTCCCCGATGCGACTCCATGCCGTCGGCTCCCGTGGGGATTCGCTGCACCTGCGCTGTGCTTGAAATCACGCTGGCGAGGCAGTTTTCGTTTTATTCAGGCACTTGTCGATCTGTCTCACAGCCTGGCGCAGTCGCTGCGTGTTTTCGACGATGGCCAGTCGAAGAAAGTTTTCTCCGTCCTCGCCGAAACCTCGACCAGGACTCACCGCCACTCCGCCTTCGTTGAGCAGTTTCATGGCGAATTCGATGGAGCCCATCTCGTGCCACTGTTCCGGCATCTCGGTCCAGACAAACATGCCGGCTTTTGGCACCGTGACGTTCCAGCCCAGGCGTGCGAGTCCGTCACAGAGGGCATCGCGGCGATCCTGATATTCACGGGTGACGCTTTCCACAGCGGCGTCACAGTGCCTCATGGCGACGATGGCGGCGATCTGGATGGGCTGAAAGATACCGTAGTCATAGTAGCCTTTGATGGTCGCCAGAGCTCGCACCATCTCCGGATTGCCGCAGCAGAAGCCGATGCGCCAGCCGGCCATGCTGTAGCTCTTACTCATGGATGTGAGCTCAACGCCGACGTCGATTGCACCTGCGGTCGCCAGGAAACTGGGGGCCTCGTAGCCGTCGTAGCAGATGTCGGCATAAGCAAAGTCACTGATGACGAGGAAATTGTGCTTCTTCGCGAGTCGGACAAGTTCGGTGTAGAAGTCCTGTTCAATCACGGTCGCGGTCGGATTGTGCGGGAAATTAACGATCACCACTTTGGGTTTGGGCACCAGGTGTTCGCAGGTGTAGGCAACATTCCGCAAAAAGCTGTCGGGATCGCGAGTGTCCAGAGCGATCACGTTTCCCGAAGCCAACATCACCGCATAGACATGGATGGGGAACGACGGCGAAGGTACGATCGCCGTATCGCCGGGTCCCATCAGTGCCAGGCACATGTGGCTAAAGCCTTCTTTGGATCCGATGCAGGCCAGCACTTCGTTGTCCGGATTCAGACGGACTCCATATCTTTTCCAGTAGCGTTTGCCGACTTCCTTTCTCAGATTGCTGATGCCGTTGCTGACCGAGTAGCGATGATTGCGGGAATCAGCCAGCGCTTCTTCGATCTTCCGGACAATCAGCGGGTCAGGAGGATCAGTCGGGTTTCCCATCCCGAGGTCGATGACGTCGACTCCCTCAACACGCAGCTGATACTTTCGTTTGTTGATCGCTCCAAACATGTACGGCGGCAACCGCTTGACTCGATCGGCCACCGGGATTTCGAACGGGCTGTCTTCAAACAGGACTTCAGATTCGCTGCGCATGATTGTCTCAGATTGTGGCGAGGTTGTTGTCGGACACGCTCTCGACCTCGCGCCAGGGGTTGACTGCGTTTGAACGCTTCTGCTGATGTAGAAGAGTGCAAAACTCGTGCGTGCTGTGGATGCAGGGTCATCCCGCTTGAGAGAAGCGGGGTGACACCGGCATCTGCCATTCTATCTACCTGGTCGTTTGACTGCGATGTCAGGAGAAACGGAAAACATCCTGGCGGCCGCCGGCAGCCAGGATGCGCGCATGAATCCGTCAGTCAGTATCCGTCTGACACGTACTGAAAGTCGAGGTTCGCCTACCATTCACCGATCACTTCTCCGTCCGCTCGTTCGCCGAGGGATCGGAATGTGGCGTAGTGCACATCCTCACCCATGAAATGCACCGATCCGTCACACAGCAGGAATTGCACTCCGCCGCTGTGATTGCTGCTGAAATTTACGATGTGGTTCGTGCTGTTTGGGGTATGGTGCATGGCTGGCATCGGGCCCATAGCGTCCTGACCCACATGACCCAGCACCAGCGATGGTGACTGCTCCATCATCGCCACCATCATCATTCCTGCCGGTCTGGCTGAGGCCGGAATGGCGGCGTACCAGGTACTGTTGGCGTTCGCGGGGTCCAGGGTCGGCACATTGTCGTTTTCGTGCATCCGTTCACCAACGCAGATTGTGTTGGATGTACCGTCAGTGATGTCGCGAATTCGTGTCGAACTGTTGCGAAAGAAGATGCCTGTGCCGATTCCAGGATTCATCGATACATTGCCGTATCCGTAGATTCCGACGTAGTTGGAGGATGGCAGTTCGATGCCACCGGGGAGTTCGAATGTTCGCGGCGCAGGATCCGTGGGACACAGGAAATGGTTCAGCACTTCCTGTCCATGCGCCAGGTTATGGGTGTCGACAGCATCTTCCGTGAAGTCGAAGTGGTTGAAGAGGTTTTCCTGTTCGAGATACGGCAGGAAAAAAGTTCCCCATGCAAAACCAGGTCCGGATTCTGCCGCGGCCGGGTCAGTCTGTGTCACGGCTCTGGCCGTATAACCGGGCGGGAATGTGAGATGGACATCATGGTAGTTGTGCAGTGCCAGACCAATTTGCTTGAGATTGTTCCTGCACTGAGTTCGACGGGCTGCTTCACGCGACTGCTGAACCGCGGGGAGCAACAGAGAGATCAGAATCGCGATGATGGCAATGACGACCAATAATTCGATCAGAGTGAAACCTCGCATGGTGCGAGGTGTAGAAGTCCGCATTTTTAAATTCTCCACAGAAGTGCTCGGCGCAGGAGACGCGCCTGAACGTGTACGCAAAGATGCCGCCCTGACGTCGGTGGCATAGAAGTCTGAAGCTCAGCGATCCTGCTCGTCTGTTTGACAGATACGGGTCGCTCAAGGTGGGGATTCAGACAATCTGTGGAGGCGGACAACCGGGAGCTTCCCTGGTTTGACCGTATTGCCGCGGGTTCGCCAGGACATGAGGGCCGTTTTCGGCCAGTCCCGGGCTGGAGGATTTCTGCGTCTGCAGGCGCGGCATCGTCATGATGGCCTGTTCGGACGGAGCACCACACGGGCAGGTGGATTGGACTCCGTTGGCCGGCTGCTGTGGGAAACGGCAGCCTCGGGACGGCTTGCCTGCGGCCTGGTCGCGTTGTTGGATTGTTTTTCGGCAGCAGGAACGCTGGGAATCATTGGACTGATTGTCGGTTCCTGAGCAACACGTGGTTGCACCTGACGAACAGCAGCATGTTCCTGTCGAACGTTCTGATGCGGAACAGCCACACCAGACACGAGCCTCCGACATCCGTCCGCAGGGAACGACGGACGTGGCCAGGAGCACCGTCATCTGGATGGTTGCCAAGAGTTTCACGAGGACGAACAGGCCATGGGTTGAGAAATGCACGTCGGAGTCCCCAAGATATTACGGTCACCCAGGTAGCCGATTCAAGCAGTGCGGTTCGGAACTGGACAGATTTCCGTCAATTGACGGACTTCCTGTGGGGCGGCTCACTAACGGGATATCTCGGACAGTGCCAATCGACCGTGATCGGAGACGCCGAACGCTCTGACGAAACGCTGCAGGCAGCAAACGATACCGATCAGCTTGCCATGTGAGTACCTCACCGATATCATCCGAAGTTCGGTTTTTTCTGAGGCAAACCTCCCCACGAGAGTCCCGCAAACCGGAGTGAATCGGTTGCGGAATTTGATGTAAGAATCGCCGGGCGCAGCCGACAGGCTGAGCACCCGTGCGACGTGGCTGCTGGCTTTGAGTCCGCAGGTTGTGTCTCACTCCCCAAAAGAATGAGTCTGGTTCTGTGTTCGAAGGCATAACAGAGGGTCTGACGGGTGCGTTTTCGGCTTTCCGGGGCGCCGGGAAGATCACGGAAAGCAACATTCGCGACGGAATGAAGCAGGTTCGTCAGGCTCTTTTGGAAGCTGATGTTGCCTACGACGTCGCTCAGGATTTTGTGCAGCAGCTGACGACTCAGGCCGTCGGCGAGCAAGTGCTCAAATCGCTGCGCCCTGACGAACAGGTTGTCGGAATTGTCCACCAGGGGCTCATCGATTTGATGGGGCCGGTCGACCATTCGCTGGGGATCAAACGCGACGGCGTCAGCGTCATCATGATGTGTGGTCTTCAGGGAAGTGGAAAAACGACGACCTGTGGCAAGCTGGCCCGGATGCTGAAAGAAAGCGGTCAGCCGCCGATGCTGGTCGCTGCCGACTTGCAGCGACCAGCGGCCATCGAGCAGCTGAAAGTGATCGGCGGACAGGTCGGCTGCCCGGTCTACGCCGAAGATCCCGCCAAAAGTGATCCGGTTCAGGTCTGTCGCAACGGCGTCAGGGAAGCGAAAAAGCAGGGTGTAAAAGTTGTCATCCTCGACACCGCCGGGCGTTTGGGGATCGATGAAGAGCTGATGAAGGAGTTACAGCGGATCGACTCCCGGGTTGGTCCCGATCAGTGTTTGTTCGTCTGCGACGCCATGACCGGCCAGGACGCAGTGAACAGTGCCAAAGCCTTCAACGAGGCACTGGAACTGGACGGAGTCATTCTCACGAAGCTTGACGGAGATACCCGCGGCGGAGCGGCGCTGAGTGTCAAAGCGGTCACTGGTGTCCCTATTAAGTATGTGGGAGTTGGTGAACAGCTGGATCGACTGGAGGAATTCCATCCGGATCGGATGGCCGGTCGGATTCTCGGAATGGGCGATGTCCTGTCGCTGGTCGAGAAGGCTCAGCGGGAATTCGACGAAGACGAAATGCTTGCCCAGCAGCAAAAGATGCAGGAGGGCAAGTTCACTTTGGACGATTTTCGCAAGCAGATGGGCCAGATCAAGAAGCTGGGGTCGATGGGGGAGGTCATGAAAATGATTCCCGGCATGGGCAAAATGGTCGATCAGATGGGCGATATGAATCCGGAAGATGACATGCGGCGGATCGAAGGAATCATCAATTCGATGACACTCGATGAACGCAGCAACCCGGACAGGATCGACCGGAGTCGTCGGCACCGAATTGCGGGCGGCAGTGGAGTCGAAGCTGCCGATGTGAACAAGCTGCTCAAGGACTTTCAGTCCATGAGCAAGTTGATGCAGGACATGTCAGGGATGGGGCTGAGGGATCGCATGAAGGCCGTCAAACAGATGGCCGATCAGGGGATGATGGATCCAAATGCCGACCTGAGAGACAAGAAAAGTCGCAGCAAGCGAGGCCCACTGGACCTCATCGCTGCGAGGAAAAAGACGAAAAACAAACGGAAAGATGCGAAAAAGGCGAACAAACGTAACCGAAGAAGGTAAAACGGCTGACCGGCTTGGTTCGGGCTGGTTTTCGAAGCCAGTTTTCGCTGAGCTTCGTAATAACAGCGAGATGCAGGACGAATGGGAACGGCTGTCGCCATTGTGGAGTCACGCCCTGCACGTGCTCGAGATTAACGAAGAGCGACGACAAATCAGCATCCTGTTAGAATGTGCGGCAACCCCGCGAGGCACCCTGGAGTAACAATGGCAGTTCGAATTCGAATGAAGCGGATGGGTAGGAAGCATCGTCCTTTTTACCGTGTCTGCATAATGGACCAGCGCAAAGCACGTGATGGAAAGGCAATAGAAGAAGTCGGCTTCTATGACACCACCATTGCCGACAAGTCTCAACGCGTCAGCCTGAAAATGGACCGCATTGACTACTGGCTGTCGGTTGGTGCCCAACCGTCAGAAAAAGTGAATGCATTGATCAAGAAAGTGAAAAAGGGTAAGTTTGGCGTGGCGGCCACACCGCCACCAATGACTGCTCCAAAGGCACCTGAACCGGAAGCTGCTGCCAGCGATGCATCCGCGGAAAATGCAGAAGCACCCGAAGCGGCCGATCAACAAAAAGAAGAAACCACTGAAGCGGCAGAGTGAATCGAGACCATTGATTCCAGGTCCACTTGGCAGTGCCGGGCTCAGTCATGCGATTCGATGTGTTGACGTTGTTTCCTGAGATGTTTTCCGGATATCTCGGGCAGAGCATTCTGAAGTTAGCGATCAGTCGCGGATTGGTGGAAGTTCGAACACACGATTTTCGGACGTTTGCGTCCGGCAGGCACGCTCAAGTGGACGACAAGCCATTTGGCGGCGGTCCAGGAATGCTGCTGATGTGTGAGCCGATTTTCGACTGTGTCGAATCGGTCCAGCGATCAGCAGCCAGGCCAGGGCGACTGATCATGATGAGTCCTCAGGGACGGACTCTTGATCAGGTTTTGGTCGAGGAATTGGCAAAGGAGGAACGGCTGCTCGTTCTTTGCGGACGGTACGAGGGATTCGATGATCGAATTCGCGACGGACTGCAGCCAACAGAGATTTCAGCTGGTGACTTCATCTGCAATGGAGGTGAAGTTCCCGCGATGTTGCTGATCGACACCGTCATCCGGCTGATTCCGGGCGTATTGGGCGATGAGACCAGCAGCCGATATGATTCATTCAGCAACGCAGGATTATTGGAACATCCGCAATACACCAGGCCTCGGGAATTTCGGGGCATGGGAGTTCCCGATATTCTGTTAAGCGGAAATCATGAGGCCATCGCGGACTGGCGACATCAACAAAGTCTGAAACGTACGGCCGAACGTCGGGCAGACCTGCTTGACGACTTACCGGTCATTAAGAAAACGGTTCAACCAGGGAATTCCTGAGATGCGAAACAAACTTCTGGACATTGTCGAACAATCGAGTCTGCGAGAAGAACCCCTGAATTTTGCAGTGGGTGACACGGTGGATGTCCACACCAGAATTCTGGAAGGCAGTAAAGAACGCGTCCAGGTATTCAGCGGCGTGGTGATTGCCCGTCGAGGCCACGGTACCGGTGAGTCGTTTACCGTTCGGCGTATTGTTGCCGGGGAAGGCGTCGAACGAACGTTCCCGGTCAATACGCCAAAGATTGCCAGAATCGAAATCAAACGACACGGTCGCGTGCGTCGAGCGAAGTTGTTTTACCTTCGCGAACGTACCGGCAAAGCCACTCGCTTGCGTGAACGCAAGGCCAAGCCATGGGAAGTGGATCCGAACGCGAAAAAGTGACGGTCAGTGACAGCTGGTTCTGTCGTCCCGGTTGGGCCAGACTGGCTCTCATGAACTTGCCGTCAACATCCCTGCTCGTCTTATTGCTGTGCGCTGTCGGCGCCTGCACCAGGGCAGATGAGCTGGCCGTCACGTTTGCGGGTCCGGACATTCTGGACGTGCGGACAGAGCTGATGCATTGGATCGCTCGCGCCGATGTGGATCAGCAGATTCGCACAGACGTGATCTCCAGATGGGCCAATGATGATCAACTGGCTCGATTGAGCGATGAAGACCAGCTCGATCTGATTGTTGAATCATTCGCGGCCGTGGATCCGTCGACTCAGCGCCTGCTGGAGTCGTCAATGGGATCGGGACCTCTCGAAGAGGTTGTCTACAATGGGATTCGCCAGCTGGGAATCTATCGCAACCACGTTGAGCTGTTTCGGGCTCGCTGGTTGACTCAACATCGACTGTTCGACGAGGCCCTGCAGATTTATGAGCAGCTCTCACCGGAGGAAGTCGTCGATCCGGCTGGATTATTCTTCTATCGAGCGGTGTGTCAGAGTGAACTGCTGGACCGTGACGCGGCACTCGACAGCTTGAGTTTACTGCTGAATCATACTCTTGAAATTCCTTCCCGATTCCGCGTTGTGGCCACGATTCTGCAGAAAGAACTTGGTGGTCACACCGACGATGATTTGGGCCATGTCTCGCGACTGATGGCTGACGTCGAGCGTCAATTGGATTTGGGCCGGTCAGGCGAACGGGTGCAGGAGCGGCAGGGGCAGGTCATCGACGCGATTGATCGATTGCTGAAAGAAGCGGAGAAGCAAAAGAAGCAGAATCAACAACAGGGTGATGGACAGCAGGGGCAGGGGAGTCCAGGCCAGCCAACGCCTGGTTCCGGCAATCCTGCCGCCGACAGCCAAATCCGCGGCTGGAAGAGTCCAGGGGAGGCGGATCGTCGCGAGGTTAAAGAAGGCGGCGGATGGGGCATGCTGGATCGCCAGGAAGAGGCCAAAGCCCGCGAATTGATCCGCCAGCAGTTCCCCGCCAATTACCTCGACATCATCAGCGAATACAGCCGGCGAATTGCGGAGCAGAAGTAGCGCCGCCCGGCCTGCCGTGCCGTCCCTGAGTGCGGTTCGAGCCAGCCATCGTTCGCGGAGAATTACACCGACTGGTCCGTCACCGTCGCATCTTCGGCGGCAAATCCGGCCGGTATTGTGGAACCTGTTGCAGCACTCGGCGTTGAACAGCGAACCATGGAAAAATGGAGCGTTTTGCGCCGGCGAACCGGTCTGGCGGCGATTTTGGCGAGCCGATATAAGTGGGACTGGGTCCGGGCTGCAGCTACGCGCTTCGTCCGAATTTGCTGACGAATCCGTCACGAGGACGGTCACTGTTGTGTTTGGAAGGAATCCGATGCGTCGGTCTTTTCTGGTTGCTGGTTTGCTTGCGGCGTTTGGTATCTCCGCCACCTTTGCCCAACAGGCTGAACGATCTCGTCAGGCAGGACCTGGCACCAAAAAACGGGCCGATGTTGACCCCGAACTCTGGCGCGTGCTTCAGACCTGGTCAGCGAAGAGTTCCGGAATCGAGCGGTTGAAAGGTAAGATTGTCCAACGAACATACGATCTCACATTCAGTGTGGAACGTCTGGGTTCCGGGGAATTCTGGTTCGAGTCGCCGGACAAAGGGAGATTGGATCTTGCTCCCATCGCCATCACGAATCAGCGTGTGAAGGCCCGCGCGGCGCGGGGCGCTAAAGTCATGCGTGATAAGAAAACGGGTAAACCTTTCGAACTGCAGACTGAGGACGAACAGAGCTGGGTCTGTGATGGCCAACGTGTGACGAGCATCCACTCTCAGGACAAGTCGGCGATGGTCTTGACTCTCCCGCCCGGAGAGCGTGGAAGAAACATCATGAATGGACCATTGCCGTTTTTGTTCGCGTTGCCGCCTGACCAGGCCATCAAGCGTTTCCGCCTGAAATTGCTGAAGCCGCCGACTCAGCGCGATTCAATCGCGACACTGCAGGCTGAACCTCTTCAGGTGAAGGATTCGAGGGCGTGGAGCGAGGCTAAAGTCATGTTGGATACCCGCACAGGACTTCCCGTGCACGTTCAGCTGACCAAGCCTGACGGGAACACGACCGTGACCTACAGCTTCTTAGATTTGACGGTTAATTCTCGTGTCGACGAGTTCCTGGAAAACGTGGGTCGGACGCCGTTCAAACCCAGTATTCCGAGGGGATTTACTGTCAAGGTCATGGACGGAGATGCTGACGCCCGTGAGGGGCAACCCGTCGTCATGCCACAAAAACCTCCAGCAGGTCCAGTTCTTCCGAACCTCATCGGGCTGTCTCATGAGGAGGCTGAAAAGGAGCTGGTTCGTCTTGGAGTTGCCAAGGAAAATATCGCCAAGTTCCCTGGCAAACCCGCGGTGCGCGACGCTGATATTTTCAAAGTCCGGCAACAAAAACCTCTCCCCGGAACACCGATTACCCTGGCAATTCGCGTCTCGCTGCAGCTGTGGACCAGGTGAAACGGGTGATCCAAACAGCTGCGTCGTCCTTGCTCGCAACGGCGCGATTTGAATTCAACGGCAAAGTTCACTGGTCCTGCTGACCGAGCATCGTGTGCGAGTGCGTTGTGTCTGCGCGATCACAGGCGACTGCGCGGAAATGTCGGATGAAACGTCATTCAGGCGGGCAGTTTTTCGCCAGCCCGCACACTTGCGGATGGCCGTTCCCCGCACCTCACCGTCGTCCTGACATTCCCCAGATCTCCCATTTTTCGGGACCGTTATCACCGCCACGAAGCTGTTCCGGCTATTCCGATTGTGTCGATCTCATGCTTGGATCGACCGCCTCATGGATGGGGCTGAGGTCGGGTTCTTGGGGCATGGCAGGGACGCAAACGGTGGATCAGCACTCGTCAGACAAACCGAAAATGAAACGGCGCCTCGGGCGTGGACTTAACGCTCTGTTGGGCAATTCAGATGCGGAATCGGAAACGCCCGTGATGTTGGCGTCCCCCGCGTCAGACGAGATCAGTGTGGAACTGATTGAACGCAATCCGTTCCAGCCGCGGCGTGAATTCGTTCCTGCCGCCATTGATGAGCTGGCAAGCAGCATCCGCAAGCATGGCGTGCTGCAGCCGCTGCTGGTACGAGCCAAAGGTGACGGATATCAGCTGGTGGCCGGGGAACGGCGCTGGCGAGCCGCTCAACAGGTTGGTCTGGAGAATATTCCGTGTCGCGTGGTCGAACTGGAGGACAACCAGGTTTGCGAAGCTGCGATCGAAGAGAATCTCAAACGGCAGGATCTCAACGTGCTTGAGAAGGCAGACGCCTTCCGTGATTACCTTGAACGATTCGGTGGAACCGTTGAAGAGTTGGCGAAGCGTCTGAGCATGAATCGCTCGACAGTCAGCAACATGATGCGTTTGCTGGAGTTGCCGGATCACGTGCAGGAGGCGGTCCGACAGGAACGTATCAGTGGCGGTCACGCGCGGGCTCTGCTGCCGCTGCCTGCTGAAGCTCAAAAAGAGCTGACGCGACAGATCGAGGAGCAGAGTCTCTCCGTCCGTAAGGCTGAAGAAGCGGTCCGCAGGATTCTGAAGTCGGGACTGCCACAGGCAGAAACTGCGACACCTCCAGCTGTTGTGAAACCGGAGCCATCGTCGCACGTTATTTCGTTGCAGGACCAGCTTCGTGAAACGCTGGCCGCGAAGATCGACATTCGGCTGAAGAAGAAGGAATCCGGCCAGATCGTGATCCATTTCGGGTCGAACGACGATTTTGAACGGATTGTCGGTCAGCTGCGCAAGGCCGCCTAACCGGCCGCCGAGTGGCGAATTCTCTCCCCCGTCCTCGCCTGGACACTGCTTGCGCGTCCGCTGCCCGGCCTGGTCCATCGGTGATCGTTGGCACGTTCAGTCCCGATGTTAAGGATCATTAATATGATCCTTAACATCGTCACAACCGGCATGAACATCACAGCACGCTCCGCCCTCGCTGCATGCTCGCAGTAAATCGTCGTAACTCGCTGATGCAAAAAGTGTTGCGTTGGAGTTCCGTTTGGTCGGATTGCAGTGGCTGAGACGATGGTACGGTTTGTGCGGATGCCAACCGTTGTTGTGACAGAAACGATATCTTCGGTCTGGACCGATTGTGATGCCTGTGGTTGGTCGTTGAGAGCCTTCCGACCAGGGCACGAGAGAGACAGTCGGTTTGGCCTGAAGTGCTCGGTCGCAGCGAGAGAGAGCCGCGGTTCACGACCGCGACGGACTGTTTGGCAGCAGTCCGCATTCGTCCGACGCGGGGAAGGGGATTCGCCCCTTCCCTGTCTCGGATGGAATCACTCTGACATGACTCGCCCGGAATCCTTCCGGGCGTTTTGATTCGCGCGCCTGCGATCGCCAGGTTCACCTGCGGTTGGTGGTTTGTCGTGTTGCCTGAACGCAGTGATTTGCTGCGGGAATCTATCGGACGATTTTGGGGAGTACCTTTTGATGAAACGCCTTGCGAGCTGTTTATGGCGGGATGAACACGGAGTGATTCTGTCAACGGAAATTGTGATCATCGGGTCTGTGCTGGTGATTGGATTGATCACCGGGATGACAAGTCTTCAACAGGCGGTCAACGGAGAGTTGCAGGATCTGGCCGGTGCGATCGGCAGTCTGGACCAGTCCTATTGCTTCGCCGGGCAATCCGCTACGTGTCGTTATTCCGGCTGCAGTAAGGCGTGTATCGCCGGGTCCTCCTGGCGTGATTGCGAAGATCGGTGCGACGAAGAATGCGGTGACATTGCCGCAGCCGGGACGGAACTGCCGGCGGTCCCTTGTGAGGCGGTGGCGTATCTGCGGCCATGTTCTGCGTCATGTAACAGTGGCGGCTGTGCAACCGGCTGCAGATCCTGTGGCAATGTGGGTTGTACTGGACCAGTGGTGGCCCGCTGCATTGACACCGGGGTTCCAGGTGTGAAAGTGACAGAGTGGCCGACGGCGTCTGCGGTGATCACAGGGGAACCCTGCGACGGACCTTCCGACTGCGATCAGTATGAATCGAAGAAGTCGTTCATCAACATTCCTGACAGGGTCTGGCAGAACTAGTACTACAGTCGCACATTATGAGTGTTGGATTGGTGATCCTCTTGTTTTGAAGTGACATTTCATGGCAGATGCCTGGTGTGCTCGTCTCCATTCGG